>DAOUYU010000092.1 GCA_030673995.1 Candidatus Aminicenantota bacterium | reverse complement strand
TGACCAGGAACCATTTGCTTAATGGGTTGGCTCGCCTTACTGACATCCAGAGCCGACTGGCCCGTCATTTCTCGCCAAAGCAGTGCTTCAAAATTTTCTGCCCGGCCAACTCTTCCCGTTCCCCCAATCTGTCTCACGACGTTGCGAACCGCCTGGCGGTCTTTCGTTAAATATTCATGGAGGGTCAGTTGCTTTAAAACCGAGTAGGAAAGAACACCGACTTCGTCTGAAGGCTGCACCTGGTTATCTATAAAGTGCAGGGCCGCTTCCTGGGCTTTTTGAAAGCCTTTTGCGTTATTATTGACAAGATCGAAGAAGAGGAAGAACTTCCGGTTCATGACTTCATCCGGTGCGCTTACCCGGGCAAAGTCTTTTTTTTCGGGGGGAGACACGGCTTCAGCTTCAGGAGGAAAAAGAAGATGTCTTTCGAACTCCGTTATATTCTGACGTTTTCTATTGTCATAGACTATAAATTCATCCGGTTTGAGGTCTGTGATCGGATTTCCGGCGCTGTCTGTAACATATACCTGGATAAGCTTAAGGACGACCGTGACCTCATGCTTGAGTTCCTGAGCTATCAGTAACATTCCCCCAAAAAACATACAGAATAGTAAAGCTGCATATTTACGCATAGACTGTACCTCTTCCTTTAGTGTTATATTTTCGTTTTATTTGTATTCCTCCGTTCTTTCTTATATGCAATTTATATACCAAATCATTTCAGATAAGGCAATTCATCTCACTCAATTATCTGTCATTGGCTATACACAGATGTATCCAAAAAAGGACAACTCGTTTGTCATTCTTATACAGCTTAGGTATCACAAATGAATATAAATGTTTTGTCTAGGTCTTGAAGTTCTAATCGCTTGATAGCTTCCTATGGCTTGGCCGCGTACAGTTTTATGCTGACAACCGAGCTTGAATTCTACATTTTCGTAATTGGCTTTAGTGGCATTTTCTCTGGCCTTTTGCACTATTTCCTGCGTCATATCGATACCGATAACTTTTCCATTCTTTCCTACTCGATGTGCAGCAAGAAAACAATCGAATCCCGCCCCTGAACCGAGGTCAAGCACGGTCTCTCCCTCTTTCAAGGAAGCATGTGCGAGAGGATTCCCACAACCGAGCCCCAGATTGGCGCCTTCAGGAGCAACCTTAAGCTCTTCTTCGCTGTACCCGATCTTTCGACTGATAGTCTCACTCATATCAGGGCTTCCGCAGCATGAAGTTGCCGGGCCACAACAGGAATTTTCCTGTTTGGCTATTCTTGCATAGCCTTTTTTTACTATTTCTTTTATATTTTTGTATTTCATTTTCAAACACCTCCGATGTTATTAATTTTTTCAATCTAAAGTTATTTCCTTCATCATAGGAGCGATTTATCATTCCCTCCTTTTTGTCATTCCTTCCTTCTTGTCATTCCTTCCTTTTTGTCATTCCTTCCTTTTTGTCATTCCCGCGGAAGCGGGAATCCAGAAATAAAAAGAGTACCTATCACCTATCATGGGACCAGGTACTCAAAAACGTGATGAGCCTAGGGTCAAAATTGCCTCTTTGATGTCCTCTGCAATCATTTTTCTTTTGGATTTCTCGATTAAATAATTCTTACCTGTCTGTGTGTAGGAGGGAAAGACTCTTTTCTCTTCGAAGTAATATTTGAGTTTTCTCAATTTGTAGGTCGAACCGCTGGGAATGACTTTTCTGCCTGTCTGTCTTTTCCAGATATAATTCATAGATCTGATAGCAACATCACCCATAAGCAGGAAGACTTTAAGATTCGGAAAAAATCCCACCTCTTTTTCTAATAATTCCGAGCAGTTCTTTATAGTATCCGTCGATATGGCATATTGTGTTTTTCCGCATTTTATCGCAGTCGTCAGATAAATCCCTAAATCCAGAATATCTTGCACTGTAGAGATACTTTCACCTGCATCACGAAAAGCTTGAAAAGTGGTTTGAAGATAAAAAGGGTTATCCGGAGCATAAAAATAATCTTTTTTATCTGGCGGGGGAGCCTCTGAAATCATGATTATTTTTATATCTTTGGGATTTATCTCTGCGTATGGTACAAGAAAACAGTTTTTGTCTGTATCCAGACAGGGAAAATCACTGCATGCAATAAAATCACAAATTTTCACTTTAATCTCCTTTTTTTTGGATTATTTCTACCTGGTTCCGCATAAAGTCAAAAAAATATATTTAATATATGGTCTCATCCACATAAGGTTTATTGTTGAGCTTATTCGTTTACACGCCCGCAAGGACGGACGCCTTTTCCTTTTCGTTTTCTATCGCCCAATTCTTCGCGAGCTTTTTCTCCTAAGGCCTGCAGCCTTTTGACCACTTCCGGGAATTTATCGGCAACGTTAATTTTTTCACCGATGTCGTTTTCCAGGTCGTAGAGTTCCAGGCCTGTTTTCCCTCTTGCATAAGGGCCGGCAAGGCCATCCATTCCAGGCTCTACGCCTTGGTAAGAGCGGTAGCCGTGAGGAAAGTGAAGTTTCCATTTTCCCTGCCTGACGCACTGAAGCTGTTTACCGTAATAGTAAAACAAATGGTCACGTGGATTGGCTCTTGTATCTCCTTCTAATAGACTCAGGATGTTAACTCCGTCAATCTTGTGCTTGGGTAATGGTGCTCCGGAAATAGCGGCAAAGGTTGGCAGCAAATCCAGGGTTGAAGCCATTTTATCGCAGACAGAGCCTTCGGTAATATGCCCTGGCCAGCGCATGATGCAGGGTACACGCACACCTCCCTCCCAGGAGGTCCCTTTTCCCTCGCGAAAGGGCAATGCAGAGCCCGCATGATTGCCGAAGTTCAGCCAGGGGCCGTTGTCGCTCGTATATACAATGAGCGTGTTGTTTTCAAGGCCGTTCTTTTTCAGAGTCTTGAGTATTTCCCCCACAGACCAGTCAATTTCCATCATCACATCCCCGTACATGCCCTGCTCGCTCTTGCCGCGGAATTTATCGGAGACTCCCAGAGGAACATGGACCATAGTATGAGGAACATAAAGGAAAAATGGCCTGTCTTTGTTCCTCTCTATAAACTGAACAGCACGCCTGGTATAGCGCGTGGTCAGAGTGTCCTGCTCCTTCATCGTGCGCAGCACGGCAACCGTATCGTTTCCATCAATGAGGGGCAAAAACGGATGCCTGGCTTTATTGTGGTCTTCCGGCGCAGGCGTGCCGTCATAGCCTATGGGCCACATGTCGTTTGAGTAGGGAAGACCCAGGTATTCGTCGAAACCATGCTGGAGGGGCAGGAATTCCCTGTGGATGCCCAGATGCCATTTTCCAAAGATACCGCATGCGTATCCCTTTTTCTTGAGGACTTCGGCGATGGTTTCTTCCTCCGGGCTCAGGCCAATTTTTGCTTGAGGATTAAGCGCGCCCAATATACTGACACGGTTTGGATAACATCCTGTTAAAAGCGACACCCGCGATGCGCTGCATACTGCCTGGGAAACATAGAAACTGGTGAAGCGAATCCCCTCTGCCGCCATCCGATCGATGTTCGGCGTTTCAAATCCCTTTGCTCCGTAACAGCCAACATCGGCATAACCCTGGTCATCGGTGAAAATGACCACGATGTTCGGCAGCCCTTTCCGTGCTGATGGAGTTTTACAGAACTGGCTGAATGATGAGAATGAAAACGCCGAAGCGCCCACCCAAAGTGTCGTGAGAAAATCCCGTCGTCTGTATGAATCTTTCATATCTTGTTCCTTTCTCTATGTTCTTAATTTGCCGTATTTACCCGGATTTCCTTAAACATGGTTATCATACATTGACAATTTTTTCAATTTTCCATTTTAAAGATGAAAGAGGAAAACGCTAAAAATTAAATATGACTGCTTATGGACAGACCGCTATATGAGAAAAAAGGGGATAGGCCCCTTTTCTATTGCGAGCTGCACAGTGCCGTAGCAATCCAATAAGATAAGGAGAAAAAAGTTGCCTGTCGCCTTTTTTACCTATAAAATTAAGAAAAAATTCGTATTCCTTTAAGAAATGTTTATTGCTTGTGAAAAAATTAATAGAAACCCGGGCCCGAGATAGAGTGGAAAATTCAAACTGTAGATTCAGACCTATTATAAGAAGGAATAAATGCGAGCTTTAAAAAGGCGTGATTTCCTGAAAACGTTAGGTGCAGGGGCCTTTTCCCTGGGATTGGGAAGCCATTCTTTTTGCAGGAAAGTGCCTCTAATAAAGCCCAATATCATTTATATCAACTTGGATGATCTGGGATGGAAAGACCTTGGATTTATGGGAAGTCAGTTTTACGAAACTCCTCGTATTGATAAACTTGCCAGTGGAGGAGTCGTCTTCACAAATGCCTACGCTCCCGCAGCGAATTGCGCACCCAGTCGAGCCAGCTGTTTAACCGGTCAGTATACTCCCCGTCATGGTATCTATACAGTAAATAAGTCCGATAGAGGAGATGCCAGAACAAGAAAACTCATCCCTATAAAAAACAAAGCGGACCTTGCCTCCGAGAAAATGACCATTGCCGAGAACTTAAAAGCAAGTGCTTATGCTTCTGCCCATATCGGGAAATGGCACCTGGGGGATGATCCTAAAGAACAGGGCTTTGACATCAATATTGGTGGCGGTCGCCTTGGTCACCCCAAAAGTTACTTCAGCCCGTACCAGAATAAAGATCTTAAAGATGGCCCTGAGGGTGAATATCTAACCGACCGCTTAACCGATGAAGCTATCAAATTCGTCGAGAATCATCAGAAGAGCCCCTTTTTCCTCCACCTTGCCTATTATGCGGTTCATAGCCCGATTCAGCCAAAAAAAGAAAAGGTGGAAAAGTACGCCCGCAAACGCGGCTCTCAAGGCCAGAGCAATGCCAGGTATGCTGCGATGATCGAGGGTGTGGATGAGAATATCGGCCGCTTTATGGCAAAACTGGATGAGCTGGGCTTGACCGAAGACACCGTTATCGTCTTTATGTCTGACAACGGCGGAGTTAGCAGGAGAACTTCAATGGCACCATTGAGGGCAGGCAAGGGTTCTTATTATGAAGGCGGCATTCGAGTGCCGCTCATCGTCCGCTGGCCGGCGAAAGTTAGATCCGGAATCAGATGCGACACACCGGTGAGCGGTATTGACCTTTATCCGACTTTTCTGGAGATGACAGGAACACCAAGAGCAAAACAAAAGATACTTGACGGAGTCAGTTTGATGCCGCTTTTAACCCGGAGCGGTGGACTAAAAAAAAGGGCCTTATTCTGGCATTTTCCCGTCTACTTAGAAGGAGGCAACGTTGAGACACGAGACCCTGTATTCAGGACACGTCCGGGCTCGGTGATTCGTTTTGGCGACTGGAAACTTCATGAGTATTTCGAAGACAAAGGCATTGAACTCTATAATCTTAATGAAGATATCGGCGAAAAGTTTAATTTAGCGGAAAAATTTCCCGAAAAAACCACGGAGCTGCAGCAAATGTTAACTTCCTGGCGCAGGAAAATCGTAGCACCGGTTCCCTCCGAACAGAATCCGGGATATGATCAAAAATATGACAGCTCATTACGTCGAAGTTTGTATTCTAAACGAAAGCGATCGAAAAAAGAGGTGTGAATGTTGCTGATATCGAAAAAAAGAATTTTATATTCCTGTCTGTATATTGTTAAGGAGGTTTAATATGAAGGTCATCGATTTAACGGATGAAAACAAAAATCTGTACTTCGTGTGCCTTGAGGATTGGTCAGAGGAGATCAAGGAAGCAGGGAACCACAAAGAGTTGTGGTTCGATAGAATGAAAGATAAAGGTTTAGGAGTCAAGCTTGCCCTGGATGACAGTGGTCAGGTTGGGGGAATGATACAATATATTCCTGTCGAACTTTCTCCTGCGGAAGGAAAAGACCTTTATTTCATTAACTGCATATGGGTTCACGGTCATAAAAAAGGGAGAGGAAATTTTCAGAAGAAAGGAATGGGGAAAGCTTTGCTTAAGGCCGCCGAAGAAGATGCAAAAACAAAAGGCGCAAAAGGTATGGTGGCATGGGGAGTGGCTTTACCTTTCTGGATGAAAGCATCATGGTTTAGGAAGAGGGGATATAAAAAAGTCGATAAACAGGGGATGCAAGTTCTCCTGTGGAAGCAATTTGATGAAAACGCGGCACCGCCAGGATGGATCAAAGAGAAGAAAAAACCAGAAACAATACCGGGCAAAGTAACTGCAACAGCCTTTCTGAATGGATGGTGTCCGGCTATGAATATGGTATTCGAGAGAGCGAAAAGGGCTGCCTCTGAAATTGGAGATGCAGTGGTTTTCCAGGAAATGGATACGTTCGACAGAGAGACTTTTTTAGAATGGGGAGTTTCAGATGCTCTCTTTATAGATGGAAAGCAGGTCCGAACAGGACCTCCTCCCTCTTATGAAAAGATAAAGAAGAAAATAGTAAAAAGAGTAAAGAAATTGAAAAGATATCCTACAGCTAAATAGGCAAAAAGGAGAATATACACATTATTCTTTTTAAAGCCGCCACAGGTAAGAGGCTTTAAAGAAGAATCCCCTTTTTATCTCCAGGAACCTGTCAGCAGTTCTGTATTCACCGTCTACCCATTGTAATTTCTCGTAAAGAGACCCATAACCGATATGGATAACGGTTCCCGGAATATACGTAAAGGAAGCGAGAAGATCGGTCATCAACTGCTTCCGAAAGGAATTGTATTCAACAATTCCCCGGAAGAAGAGGTATTTGTTCACCTGGTAGGTATTTCTGCTTCGGATAATCGTGTAGTCATATTCTTTCGATGAGTCGGAGTCGCGGAAAAAGTCAGAATAAATTAAACTCAGGCTCAAATGAAGTTTTTCCCAAGGCAGATACTTTAAAGTCATTGAAGCATCGCTTCCTCTCCCCTGGAAGGGTTCAGCAACGTAACGTATTTTATTTCTG
>DAOUYU010000015.1 GCA_030673995.1 Candidatus Aminicenantota bacterium | reverse complement strand
AGAGAAGTTTTCCCTGAAGACCCGTGCCCTATAATCGCAATATTTCTGATTTTATCAACGGCATAATCTTTCATCTTGAAGCCTCCCAAGAAATGCTAAATCTATATTTATTACGTATACGGATTTCTATCAATCATCCAGGTTTATGACCTAAGAAAAACGGCAACAGATATAATACAACAAAAATTCCCTACTGCTCAAGATAAAATTTAAGAGCGAGGGACATTCCCCACAGTCCCACCCTATGAATACGAATTCACAAAGGATGGCATTTGGAGGGAGCGGCCCCTTTTTATTTTATCTTATCTAAAAAATTTTTTAAATCTTTCGGTAAGGGAGAGGAAAACTCAACCCTCTCCTTTGATTCAGGATGGATAAAGGAAAGGGAGGAAGCGTGAAGGAAAAGACGGGGACATTGTTCCCTTGATTTTAGACGCCCATATCGTTTATCCCCTACTAAAGGATGGCCGGAAGCAGCCAGGTGGACTCTTATCTGATGAGTCCTCCCAGTTACTGGTTTTATATGAAGGAGAGTAAATTCTTCATATTCCTTATGGACAAAGTACCGGGTCTCGGCTTCTCTCGGTTTCTTCGTCTTTATAGAAATCCTTTCTCCATGCTTTGCATGGCGTCCGATGGGCCAGCTGATTTTTCCTTTACTCTCAGGCATCCTACCCCAGACAAGGCCCTGGTAGAGCTTTCCGACCTCCCTCTTCCTGAAAAGCTGCTGGAGCTCGGTTAAGGATTTTGTCGTTCTGGCCACAACCATCAATCCGGAAGTTTCCTTATCCAAACGATGGACAATCCCTGGTCTATCCTCCTGGCCAACCTCTCGCAATTCCGGAAATCGATACAGCAAAGCATTGATGAGAGTATGCTTCCTGTTTCCTGCTCCGGGATGAACAACCATTCCTGAGAGCTTTTCGATAATGGCTATATGATCATCGCAGTAATGGATCTCAAAAGGGATGTTCTCCGCTTGAATCTTTTCAGGCTTTGGGAGTTCATACTCTATTTCCACCCTGTCCCCTTCTCTCAACAAAAAGCTGGATTTTTTGATTATCCCGCTAATCTTAACCTTTTTTTCCGTAACGACTTTTTGAACCTGTGAGCGCGTCAATTCTTTTATCCTTCCGGATAAGAAGACATCCAACCTCTGATTCACCCCAGATGAGCAAGTGATAAGAAAGATTTTTTTAGGCACTTTTTCTTTTTCTCAAAATGAGAAACAGACTGATTCCAGCGATTAGGCCTACAATACAGAAAAGCTGAGGGAAGGAAAGGCTGAGATAGGGAGAAGCATTGTGGATGAGATAATGCTTAAGGGAATGATCTCCACGGTAAAATTCAACAAAGTAGCGGATTATAGAATAATTCATGATGTAAAAAGCAAAAACCTGACCGTCGAATTTCTTTTTCTTCAAGATGAAAAAGAGAACCAGGAAGTTCAAAAAATTCAACGCTGATTCATAGAGCTGAGTCGGATGAAGAGGAGTATGAAGGGAAATACCTGTAAGGTTACTGGCATATTCATTCTGAAAAGTCACGGCCCAGGGCAAGGAACACTGCCGGCCGAAACAGCATCCCGCCATGAAACATCCTATACGTCCGAAAGCATGCCCCAGAGCTAAAGCAGGACCGATGATATCGGCAACTTTCCAGGTAGGAATACGGTGTTTGCGGAAATACCACAGGGCAAAGAGAATCCCGAATACCAATCCACCCTGGAAAACACCGCCTGTACGCGCCAGGCTAAATAGCTCTCCCAGGTTTCGGGTATAATAGGAAAAATTCCCGATAAAAAGAATGAGCTTGGCTCCAAGCAGAGAGACAATTATAGTGTAAAAGGCCATATCAATTATCTTTGAAGCCTCAAAGCCACGCTTTTTAGCCTGAACGAAAAGAAACCAGAGTGCAAAAGTCACACCCAGGGCCATCATAAAACCGTAGGTATGTATAGTGACAGGACCTATTTTTATGAGGATGGGGTACATTTCCTTCTCCTTTTAAAAAAAACAACAAAAACTAGCAGAAACGCACCTATCGTCACGCAGGAATCCGCCACATTAAAGGAAGGCCAGTGCCATTTATTAACGTAGAGATCCAGGAAATCAATCACGTATCCTCTGAAAACTCTATCTATCAGATTCCCCAGAGCCCCTGCAAGGATGAGAGAAAGTGAAATTATGGCAAGTTTTTCAGTAGGCGGTGTCATGAAAAAATAATATACAACTAAAGCTAAAGCGACCAGCGTAGCCAGCATAAGCACGATATGCAAAAGTTGGCTTTCAGACTGGGAAAAAAAGCCAAAAATTGCCCCACGGTTATGAATATGAGTGAGATTGAAAAAACCTGGAATGATGCTTTGACTGCTCAAAAAGGCTATCTTCTGAAAGACGATTGCTTTGGTGAGTTGGTCAGCAATCAGCAAAACGAGAATCAGTAAAAAATAGAATGATCTGTGTTTCATAAACTCGTATTCTTAACCACTTCCTCGCACCGCTTACAGAAATGAGGATATTCAGAGCTCTTCCCCACATAAGGCAAAAAATTCCAGCATCGCTGGCACTTCTCCCAGGGCGCCTTTGAGGCTTTCACCTCAAATTCTTCACCTGGCTGTGATTGAAGTTCCACAGCAGAAACGATGAAAAGCGAAGGAAGCTGCGTTTCGTATTTTCTCAAAAATTCCTCTTGAGAAGAGGGAGCTTTGAGGACTATACTCGCCTCCAAAGAATTACCGATAAGTCCTTCTTCTCGTGCTTTCTCAAGTTCTTTTAAAACTTTATCTCTGACGAGCACCAGATTCTCCCACTCTTGAAACAAACTATCATCGAGCCATTTCTCCTGGAATGATGGGAATTGCTCTAAATGAACAGACTCTTCTTTTCCTCCAAAAGCAGGCATAACTTCCCAGGCTTCTTCCGTTGTGAAAGGTAAAATCGGAGCCATCAACACAAGTGTAGACTTTAGGAGATGAAAGAGAGCCGTCTGCGCTGATTTGCGAAGCAAAGATTTTTTACCTGAACAATAAAGCCTGTCTTTGAGAACATCCAAATACATAGAGCTTAACTCCACAGTAAAGAAGTTGTATAGAGTGTGAAAGACGACATGATACTCAAAATTCTCATAGGCTTTCAGGATTTTATTCCCAATTTCTGAATATTTTTCCAAAATCCATCTATCAAGAAGTTCCATTTTTTTGGGCCGAACACTTTCTTCACCAGGAGAAAAATCATAAATGTTCCCCAGGATGAATCTCCATGTATTTCTAATTTTGCGGTAGGCCTCAATGAGACGCTGCAAAGTCTCTTTTCCAAATCGAGCATCTTCTTTGTAGTTGAGCATCGCCACCCACAGTCTTAAGATCTCGGCTCCATTTCGAGAAATAATTTCATCTGGATCGATGAAATTTCCGAGGGATTTGGACATGCCTCTCCCCTGCTCGTCAAGGACAAAACCATGGGTTATGCAAGTTTTATAAGGGGAACCTTTCTTGGCTCCAACCCCTATAAAAAGAGAACTGTTGAACCAACCTCTATATTGGTCATGACCCTCTACGTATACATCTGATGGCCACGGGAGGTCGCTTCGTTTTCCAAGGACATTTTGGCTTGCCCCGGATTCAAACCAGACATCCAGGATGTTATTTTCCTTGCTAAATTTTCCTGAACCGCACTGGGGACATTTTGAACCTGGGGGGAGGAATTCGTTTGTTTCCTTGATAAACCAGGAGTTAGACCCTTCTTTTGAGAAAACATCAGCAACTCTGAGGGCTATTTCCTCATCTGCCAGAACATGTCCACAATCGTGACAGTACAAAGCCGGAATTGGTACACCCCAGGAGCGCTGGCGGGAAATGCACCAGTCAGGTCGAGCACACACCATATTGGTAATTCTCTCTTCTCCCCAGGATGGAACCCAGCGAATCTTCTTTACTTCCTCAAGTGCCTTTTCTCTCAAATCATTTTTTTCCATGGAGATAAACCACTGGGCAGTGGCTCGGAAAATTACAGGATTCTTGCAGCGCCAGCAATGGGGATAGGAATGAACAATTTCATCTTCTTTCAAAAGGCTTCCGTCTTTCTTCATATCTTCTGTAATGATCTTATTGGATTCAAAGACATTCATCTCATTATACTTTTCAACTTTAGGAATAAATTTTCCTTCACTGTCCACAGGAGTATAGATATCAAGGCCGTAGGCTAATCCTGTCAAATAATCCTCATAACCATGGCCAGGTGCTGTATGAACGCAGCCCGTTCCCTGGTCAAGGGTCACATAATCGGCCAGGACAAAAACAGACTCTCTGTCGATAAAAGGGTGACGGGCCTTCAAACCCTCTACATCTTCGCCGCGAAAAGTGACAAGGACCTCGGTCTTTTCTAACGCTAATTCCTCAGTGAGGACAGGAACCAAACGTTTGGCCGCAATGAAAACTTCTCCATCGGACCGGAAAGCCGCATATTCGTAATCCGGGTGAAAAGCTATAGCCAGATTGGCTGGCAAAGTCCAGGGGGTTGTGGTCCATATCAGGACAGAAACTTTCTTCCCTTTTAACTCGGGAAATCTTTGGGAAAGGTCTGAGATCATGGGAAATTTTACATAGATGGAGGGAGACTTGCGGTCTTTATACTCAATTTCAGCCTCGGCGAGGGCTGTCTGGCAATGGGGACACCAATGAACAGGTCTTTTTCCCTTGTAAACATTCCCTGAAGCAAAAAAAGCTGCAAGATAACGAACGACATTTCCTTCATACTCGGGATCCATGGTTAAATAAGGTTTCTCCCACTCTCCAAAAACTCCTAACCTCTTGAACTGATTTCTCTGAATATCGACGTATTTGAGTGCATATTTTTTGCATTCTTCTCTAATTTCTATGATTGAAAGCTCTCTTTTCTTCTTTCCCAGGAGCTGGTCGACTTTGATTTCAATCGGAAGGCCATGACAATCCCAGCCAGGAAGATAGGGAGAGCTGAAGCCCTGCATATTTTTGGTCTTGACGATAAAATCCTTTAATATTTTGTTCAGTGCGGTCCCCAGATGAATGCCCCCGTTTGCATAAGGAGGACCATCATGCAGAATAAACGAGGGACTCCCCTCTCTCCTCTTCTGAATTTTGCTGTAGAGTTTTATTTCCTCCCATTTCTTAATGATTTCTGGTTCTTTCTGCGCTAGCTTTGCCTTCATGGAAAAGGACGTTTGAGGAAGGTTTAAAGTTTCTTTTATCTTCTCACCGTCTGCCATAGTTATCTCCGGATTGAACTATTCTATTTTATTATTATAGAACAAGTTATTTTATATCTCTACTCCAAAAAGTCAATAAGAGGCTCAGGCTAAGTGGTTCTTAAACACGCGGGATTTCCCCAGCGAGGGATTCCCGCTCGGATACAGGCTTCGCTCTCCTCTCCTTCGGGAGAGGAACCATGCCCGCTCAGCCTTTCTCACGGTTTTCTAACCACTTAGCCCTCGCCTGGTGTCTAAGAAACTGCCGCTGGGGCAAAAGAGGCATGTTTTCAAGCCACTTTGCCTGAGCTTTTCAAAATAGCTTTTTCACCACTCAGCCTTCGTTATGGGGAAAAAAGGGAGATTTGACATTTAATTTGTATCTTTATATAAAGGTCTTCAAGCGAATAACTGTTCTTTAAAAAGATAAATCATGATTTCTGTAGAATATGTGTCAAGATTATTATCTAAGGTTTCATCCTCTTTCTTAGATCGAGCTCTTAAAAAACTGGCCTCGAGTAGAAAAACCATCCAAGTATTAAGAAAGATTGAATCCCGTCGCCTCAACAAAATAAACAAACTGAGTAAAGTATTAGTTATTCCGGATATCAATATCGGCGATGCGGTCATCACTCAATCATTCATAGAAACTTTGAAAAATGCTTTTCCTAAAATTGAAATCAACTATATTTACCAAAGCAAAGCCAAACCTCTAATTGAAGCTAATCCTCATATCGATTATCACTTTCCATATTTTAGCAATATTGGTTTTCCATCTAAGAAAGATATTAAAATTTTAAAAAAAATAATCGAAAAATATCATTTTGATTTAATTTTTAACTTATGTCCTTATTTTCCATCCCGAATTTTTAAAAATTCCGATTCAACTATTGTTTTTCCGATCAGATTAATAGCAGAAATTATTCGGGCGTATAGTGCAAACAACCAAACTGCCCACTTTGCCTTTCAGCTAAAGAAATTTTCAAGGGAAGTTATAGATGATATTCCATTTAACAATAATCTCATACCCAGCTCTCAAAAAAAATCCTTCGTGCCCCACATTTTTGCTAATAAAGAAGCCTGCATAAAGGCCAAAAGGTTAATGGAAAAGATAGGTATATCTCCACAGTCAAAAAAGATTATGCTTAATCCTGACTCTTCCTCCAAATACACTTTTATCCCATTGAAATTTCAAATCCAGTTACTGAAAGGTATCTTATCTTATGATAAATTCGACCAGCTTCTCATGAACTGTGGATTTACATTTAAAAACGTCGAAGAAAAAATACTGAGTGCTACATCAGCAGAAGAAAGGAAAAAAATCGTAATTATTCCCAAGGACATTGGGATCGATGTCTATGCTGCCCTGATCGATAATTCTGACTTATTTATTACGGGAGACACCGGGCCCTTACACATAGCCGCAGCAAGAAAATACATAGTTAATTCGGATTCCCGGTTTAAAAATTCTACCGCAATTGTTGGAATCTTTGGGGCAACGAGCGCGAAGATCTATGGCTATGATTCGTTTTCGCCTGAATATTTTCCGGCAGCCCAAGATGGTCCTTCAAAGATTTTTGAAAGCAATCCTCCATGCAAAAATTTAACCTGTATTGATAAAATATTTAAAAATTGTCCGGAAGTAAGGTGTTTTGACGGATTGGAATTCGAACAGGTTGTTGATTATGTCCAAAACTATTTATCCCATATAAGCTAATCTATTTTCCTGATTTGCTCTTATTACTTCTAACAACATTCCCGAGTCCAAAAATAAGGATAGGCACAATGAGTAAAAACACTGTCAGAAGCATGGTTTTGCCTTTCCCAAATCGCTCGATAAATTCATAAAGTTCATCAAACCACAATGTCCACGATATTACCCCGATCCACATCGAGGGTAGAATGGTTAAAAGTGTATCTTTGGTACTATATCCCTCCAGATGTGCGATGTACGAGCCGATCACAGCTCCTGTCCAGGGCAAAGGTATCCATACAAAAAAAGAAATCCCGAACCGGTTCCATTTCTTTAAAAAAAGCTTCTTCTTCTTAGCTTTATTGCGTTCCGATTCAATATAACCTTCAATCAGCTTGAATTTCTTGATTCTCCTCGATAAGAATACAAAAGCGGAGTACATCAGGAGCAAATAGGTCGTATTATAAAAGATGATAATAGGAATCAGAATAAAGGGAGAAAAGTCGTTCTCTAAACCAACCGCTATGAATGCAAGCCGTCCTCCGATATGATTGGCAGCTATCATGGAAAGGATTTTGGCGGCAAAAGAAAAATTCACAATCACCCAAAAAACAAAAAAACCAATTCGATTCCCAGCATTAGAATTCCTGTGGATAAAGTCGTGTATTTTTTCATTCCATTGGCAGGAAGATTCATAAGGATTAATCCATATAGCCTAAACTTTTTAGCTTTCTCTTGACTTTCTTTGCTTCCTTTAAATTTTGCCCATATTTGGAAGATATCTCTTTCCTTTTTCCCTTATTCATTTGTTTTTGTCTTTTATTGTCCAAGCTTTCGAGCAAATCATCTAGTTTCTCCCTCAGTTTTCTCGCCTCAATTTTATCATCATGAAATCGATTGACCGACTCATGGGGGTCGTTTTCAAGGTTATAAAATTCCTCAACTCCCTTATGAATTTTCTGGCAGTAATTACACATACCGACTCCGTCCGGAGCAAAAATGTATTTGAGTTTTTTTGTCCTGATTCCGATCTTTCTCTGTACATATGACTCCTCGCTAAGTGCAAAACTACGGATTTCTTCTTTCTCACCTCTGATCAACGGTAATAAACTTGTGCCATCACAGGCAAAATCTTTGGATTCTATTTTCAGAAGGTCATAAAGCGTCGGGACAACATCTATATGTTGAACCAGTCCTTTTATTTTTTTTGATTTGGGAAATATATCTGGATGGTAAAAGATCAAAGGCACATGGGTTGTCACATCATAAAGACCATGATGGTCAAAGAAGATACTGTGTTCGATTAAGCTTTCTCCGTGGTCTGAGGTGATGATAATCAGAGTGTTATCCAGCAATTTCTCATTCTTCAAAACTGTCATCAGTTTTCCCAAAGAATTGTCGACATAACGAACCGCTCCATGATACTTAGATAGAAATAAACTCTCTGGTTTGCGAGAGCCTCGAGTCTTAGAAACAAATCGTTTTGGGCAGTTGTAAGGGGAGTGGGTATCCCAATAATGGAGGAATAGGAAGAAGTTTTTATTTTTTTCTTTTTTAATCAATCCCTCAACAAGGCTTGTGACGTAATTTGCATCCTGAATTCTCGCCAATTCGAAAGTGAATCGAAAAGTACTCCATGCATCTCTTAGCCCTTTCCAGGCTGATCTGATAGAGGTTTTTCGCTTTTTTGCATAAATTTTTAACAACCCGATATTGGCAACTATGTATCTTAAGTGAACATAAGGAAGAGTAAATATCAGGTAAAAAAGTTTGCCAAAAAAAGTTTTCTCAGGCTTATATCCATAATAATCAAATCCATTTCTAAACCACCTGCCCATCCAGTCAACAGCGAAAGTCTTGTATCCCGTATTCTGTAAAATCTCAGCAAGCAATTTTACATTTAAGCTATTGAATATTTTAAGATCCTCAGGCGTAATCTTATCGCCATGATGAACAATTCCATGTGTCCTCGGATATCTGCCTGAAAAGATAGAAGTAAGGCTCTGATCAGTCGTATTCCAGCAGGAATAGCATTTTTCAAATAGAATGCCCTTTTCAGCAATATTGTCAATATTAGGGCTGGATTCAGCATCTCCCCCATAGCAGCCCAAATTTCTTGCCCGAAGTGCGTCAATGACAATTAGAATGATATTAGGGTATGAACCTGTTTTTTTCTCCATAGAATCGGCTCCTCTTCAATCTTTATCTACATTGACATCGACAAATGATTTCAGTTTATGACTTCGGCACGGATGCCTTAATTTTCGCACAGCCTTAGCCTCAATTTGCCTGATTCTCTCCCGGGTCACTCTAAAAAGCTGAGTTCGGTCTCTCTCCGATATTTTCTCACCTGCATTTTTATTTCTTTTATTTTTTGGTATTCTTTCTAATCGGGAATTCAGATCTCTGATTTTCTCTTCCCAATAAGAAAAGATATGATTCTGCAAAAGCCGAGATTTTAAAAGGGCCTTGATTATATTCTTATAACTTCTCTCAATTTGCTTGGCTATAGCGATTTCCCCTTTCCGGGTGAGAAGAGAGATATGACCCATATCTCTTAAATAAAGTTTCACAGGATCATTTGTTCGTTCTAAACTTTCAAGAGAAAAAAGATCGCTCCTTTTTCTCTTTGGGGTATCTCCCATTCGTTTATATCTAATTTTGATTCCGTAATCATCGAGGGAACTAAGAAAATCGTCAAAATCTTTTCCGGAATATAATACGCCCTGAAAGGTTTTGTCTATTTCTTCAAAAAGAAGATATCTCTGTTTCTTTCCTATAAAGATGAGTTGATTAATTTTGTCCATTTCTGTATTTCTAATATATTTATTATCCTTTTATTATCATTTCCTCTTTTAATTTTCTTGCATTTCTTCTTCCTCAATCGGCTTAAACGCTAAACATGCTCAATTTAGCTATTTTCCTTATATTTTCAGTTTTTTTTAGCCGCTTCATCTCTTTTTTCTCTTAATGAAAATTTTGCTCAATTCCTTTTAATCTTGTCCTATTCTTCTTTTGGGTATCATCTTCAGTTTGTTTATTTTTATGTCTTATAGCTATTTCTAGAGATTAAATCTTTGCTATACTCATATGTTGATTTCAGGGCCTGTTTTTTGGATAATCCCTTACTGCGTCCATTTGCTATATGCTTTACCAGTAGGGCATGGAGCATATCAATGTTACCTTTATTTTCCTTAGTTGTCTTCTTTATAATCTCCTTTTCTTCTCCGTTAAATTGCTCAATAACTGCGTCTAAATATGGTTTCTTGATAGCGCATACATAACAAATCTCATATTCAAAATTGAATACATCTTTTATCGCTTTATAATATTTTTTTTCTCTCTCTTGTCCTTCGGGAAACCGATTAAATTCCTCTTTGGATATTTTAGATTTTACTTCTCCCCATAACTCTCTTACAAATTCTTCAAGCGTATAATTGACCTCACCTTCTATTACCTGCTTAGGTGTAAAAGACCACTTCATTTTATTAATACCTCCTTTTTTTACTTTTTGTGTCATAATAAGCCTCCTTGGAAAAAAACAAAAAAACATAAAAAAAGTTCAAAAAAATTGGGATTTTTGTGCTGAATCAAGGAAATTTAAGGCACATATTTTGTTATTTTTACATATTCTGAATAATAAAGCAAATTTTGAAAAAAATGCGAATTTTCATGACAATGTCGGCTGATTTGTACTAAAATTAATTTATAAGGTTGAAAGGATAATCTCTACAGGAAATATTGGAGCAATTTTTTATTTATGTATTCTAACTAGCTCACGGAGTAAATTCCTGGTCGATTGAGGGGATTCCAAATAAAACCTGGCTTCAGATGGTCCATAGCTTACTTTTATTGAATAAGCCATCTTGGGTAAGATTTTAAATAAATCTTCATCAGTCCAATCATCACCCAAAGCAAGAATAAAGTCCCATTTATTCTCAGAAAGCCAGGGCATTACCCCATTCCCCTTATTTATTCCAGAAACTCTCACCTCAATAACCTTATTACCATGCATCACCTGGAGGTCTGTATTGGCCAGAAACTCATTTAAGTAATCAAATAATTCACTGGATCTCAATTGACCTAATTCTGGATTGGCCTTCCGATAGTGCCAGGCAATTCCATACTCTTTTTCTTCCACCAGAGAGCCTGGAACTCTAACTTCATAAACCTTAAGAATAGGCCTTAATTGTTTTTTCCAATCATTGGATAATCTTTTTTGCTTTTCCCACTCATGACGAGGGTCTTTTTTAATCCAGGCTCCATGCTCAGCAACCAGACCACAGGGAACTTTTCCCAGCCATTGTTCCAGTGTTCTACGGTCCCGTCCACTAACGATAACTAAGTTATTATGAGGATCCCTGGCCAGAGAATAAAGAAGCCTTTTTAACCCGACATCTGGTTTTGCCTGCTCAGGTTTTATTGCAAAAGTAACTAAAGTGCCATCATAATCAAGGAGTAAAAGTCGATTCTTACTTTTTCTGAAATCAGATATTAGTTTTTTCTTCCATTTTTCGTTTAGCTTCTGATGCTCACACTGAGCTTGAATCTTTTTTACTTCTTTAATCCTCTCCACAAAACTTCTAGCCCAGTGGAATACATCATTTTCAAAGAGGCGTTTTCTCATCGGTTCTATCCTTCGTATCTGTTCTTTTTCACTCATATCGAGAGCCTTGGTTAATGCCGCTGCAAGATCTTCTTTATTATTCACATTAACGAGCAAGGCTTCTCCAAGTTCAGAGGCCACTCCGGCTGTCTCGCTGAGCACAAGCACGCCCCTATTATCTCTTTTGGATGCAACAAATTCTTTAGCCACCAAATTCATCCCATCGCGCAAGGGAGTGACAAGAGCAACATCGGATAAATAATAGAGGGGAAGAAGTTTATCAAATGGAAGAGAACGATACATATAATGAATAGGAATCCAACCCGGCCTGCCAAAGCGCCCGTTAATTCTTCCTACAAGTTGATCAACTTCTTCTTTGATAAGAGAATATTGTCTAACTTTAGTCCTTGAGGGAACACACAACATAATATAAGTAAATCTGTCGTGCCAATTGGAGTTTTTTTCTAAAAACAGCTCAACACCTTTTAATCGTTGAGGGATTCCCTTGGAATAATCCAATCGGTCAACAGAAAGGATGATCTTCCTCTTCTCTGTCCAAATTTTTTTTTCAAGCTTTTTGATTTCTTTCTGTATTGAAGGTTGTTGCAAAAGCTTTTCTAGGCGAAGCGAGTCAATTCCCATTGGGAAATTCTCTACCTTTATAATTCTGTTGTCTACATGGATCGCTCCAAACTCGTGTTCATACTCTAACAATCTCAACACGCTGCTTAAAAAGTGCCGCACATATTCATAAGTGTGAAAACCTATGAGATCAGCTCCCAAGAGGCCCTCAAGAATTTCTTTCCGCCAGGGCAGCATACGAAATACTTCAGAAGATGGAAAAGGGATGTGGAGAAAAAACCCGATTGAACTTTGGGGGAGGGCTTCTCTGATCAAAGAGGGAAGAAGCATAAGATGATAATCATGAACCCAAAAGATATCCTGAGGGCTAGCTATTTTAAAAACTTCCTGAAAAAATTTTTGATTAACTCCTTTGTAAGCTTCCCACTCCGATTCTTCATAAGCACAATAGGTAGAAAAATAATGAAAAAGAGGCCAGAGAGTTCTATTCGTAAAACCATAATAATATTTGCCAATTTCTGCGGGTGAAATAAAGACAGGATAGCACTGATGATGATTTATTAGATTATTCTCGATGAATTTTTTTTCTTTATCATTTGAAGGCCAATAACCAGGCCAACCCACAAAAATAGCTTTTCCTTCTTCTTGAATAGAATCAAGACAGGTAGCCAGTCCTCCTGGGCTCTGCTGTATTTTCAACCCATCCTTCTTTTTATTTATCGTTACAGGCAGTCTATTAGAAACAATAATTATTTTGCTCCGTGATTTCTTATTTTTATCCATGATCGACTTTTTTTAATTTCTTTTTAGTTTACTCGCAAATAGAAATAATTTCAAATGAGCTCGAAGCCACTGTCTTTCTTCTATCTATTTACATCATCGGTGATTAGCCTGAATTATTCATAAAAACTGCCGATACCTTTATTTATTTTCAATGATATCTGCTTATTAGAATGATTTTTCACAAAATCAAAGGAATCACTTTGTTCTTTGAATTTTCTTTTAATCATAATCGGCATTTTTTACCCTGTGGGCGAGCCGATCTCACCGAATCTGCGGCAATCCCGACTCATGAATAATCCAGGATAGTCAAATAGATCGGGAAAACTTAGTTTGAAAATAAATTAATCAAAGGAGAATTTATCCTGGAATATCTCCCTGAGAAGGAATCAATTGTGGAATAAAAAAGGGGCTATGCTTTTAATAATTATTCAAAACATCTATCAAGAGTGTCAAATAATCTGTAATGTGACGGGTGATAAGAAAATTATCCTTAACAAATTCTTTTCCTTGGCGCCCCATTTCTTTGGCAAGTTTTTTATCCTTGAGGAGCATGGCTACTTTCTCAGCACATCCAGCAATATCCTGGGGATCTACAAGGAATCCCGTTTTATTGTTAACAATCTGTTCTGGAATTCCCCCAATTTTTGATGCAACTACAGGGGTTCCTTTCCATTGAGCCTCAGTCACTGTTAAGCCAAATCCTTCTCTTGTGGATTTCTGAATGACGACTGAAGATTTCCTCTGTAGAGCATTGACTAAAATCTGGTTATCTCCTAAAACGAATAAAACGTCTCCTCTTTCCAAATACCTTCTGGCTTTCTTCTTTATTTTATTGTATATCACAATCCCCTCTGGATCATCAGGAGCCATGTTATAGCAATATACAAGACGGCAGTCCAACTTCTCTTTTACAATTTCAAATACTCTTAATACACCCTCGGGATCTTTCCAGGGATCAAAACGAGAAACCTGCGCTATCAGGGGTTTATCCGTTGGAATACCGAACTTCTTAAAAACTTTTGAAATAGTATCGTCTGATATATCCATGTTTTTTGGAGAAAGAGGATCAATTGAAGGATGAATAACTCGTTGTTCAAGGAAAAGATCATCCTTTTTGAAACGTTTACTTGAAATTATCATCATGTCATACCGGAGAATAAAAGGCTTGATATAGCTCCATATTTCCTTATTGGGTTTAGTGATATCAACATGGCATCGCCAAATCCAGGGCTGTTTTTTCCTCTTAAATTTAATCAGAGGAAGGGGTTGTGGGTCATGAACGATAACACAATCGTGATCAATATGAGTAAATTTGGAAAACCTATCATTTGTATCCAAATAAAGATTTTTTTTGTTGGTCGATAAATCAATTTGACCACCCTGAAGGGCATTGTGAAATTTCTTCGTCACAGAAAAAAAATCCACGGGGCCTAGCAAAACTCTCCAACCCGTGTCTACCCCTATATCATTCATCAAAAGCACAAGATTATTCAGTATTTCGGCAACACCGCCTCCCTGGCCTGTAGAATTTATATGGACAATATGTTTATTGATGAGCCGGTGAGCTTTTTGATAAATATTTCCTATGATCTTTTCTCCAACAATAGGAAGATAATCATCCAAACTCTTCATATATAGTCTCCAATAAAAGGCTTCGTTAGATTTCGTTGTTCTATTTAAGTACTTTTTTATAACATCTAATTAATTAAGAGTCAAACCGTTCTTTTTGCTTTGTTCCTTCTGCTAACAATCAACTTTCTCAACGTCCAAACAGTGCCAAAAAATTGTGCAATATGCCAGAAATATAATTAGATCAATTTACTAAAAAGGAAACTGTTCACTTTTTAAACTACTACAGAATCGCTTGAAATAATCTAATCCAAACTAATCAACTCCATTGGTGTGAATAATTTGTTCCTCCGGTTATATGGACGGCTTTATACAAACACAACAAGAGGATGAAGTTTGAGAAGCCGCTCTCATCTCTCCTCAACCTGACGCTTTCGTACAAAGATGACTTCATCACTTTTGAATTTGCCGCTTTGTGTTTTATTAATCCCGTTAAAAATCAGTATGCCTATAAACTGGAGGATCGCGACGATGACTGGGTATACTTGGGGCCGAATCATGTCGTCTCTTTCTCCTATCTCGAAGCAGGAGAATATGCACTTCGTGTAAAAGGGGCAAACCCGGATGGAGTCTGGAATGAGGAAGGCATCTCAATTTATATAAAAGTCATCCCCCCGTTATGGAGGACCTGCAAGCAAATCATGCACAACACGGTAAGGTCAGTTACCAGGAAATAGAAACAAAACAATAAAACAGTCAGCAAGAGGATAGAATCTGCCGCTCAAATCCACAAAAAGCGGCCATCGATGCTTTCAGAAGTACTCTTAATAAAAAAGGGGACAGGCAACTTTTTAATAAAAAGTAGCCTGTCCCCTTTTTTCCTGCCTGCCCGCTTTTTTCCTGCCCGTTTTTTCCTTTTTTTTAAAGCCTGCGCCTTTCTTAATCTTTTATGTAATGGGCACCCCGGCTCACGGGGTTGCCCAAAGCGGCCGAAGTTATTAACAATGCAACTTGGATTCCGTGTTTTAATCCAACGACCTTGGCATCCATTCCTGCTTCTTTGTAAAACTTCTCAATCCTATGGCAGAGATAGTCCAGATCAGCTTTTGCTCTCTCCAGCCGCTTTTGAGTCCGAATAATACCGGCATAGTACCACATGCTCGATCTTATGGAAATCCAATCCTGATTGATCAAAGCCGGGTCAACCTCCTCTTCTCTCTCAGGATAATACCACTCGTGTATATCTGAGGGTTTATAAGGCATTGCAGGATCGAAATGGGAAGCGATATATTCGGAAGCCCTTTTCCCCCATACCAATCCTTCTAAAAGAGACGTTGAGGCTAAGCGGTTTGCACCGTGAACGCCCGTGCAGGAAGCTTCCCCACCA
>DAOUYU010000054.1 GCA_030673995.1 Candidatus Aminicenantota bacterium | reverse complement strand
GATTCGCCAGTCAGTGGGATCATTCTGCGTATAAAATCCGTCTCCACCGCTGATATTGTACCAGAAATCAGTCAGGATCATTCCCTCCCTGCTCATACTGGGACCGGTCCATGTGCCGTTGTCCTGCATTCCGCCGTAGACGTAATACGGATCGCGTGTATCGGCGCTTACCGCATAAAACTGCGTCACGCACAGGTTATCGAAGAGAATCCAGGATTCGCCGTGATCATGGGTGATGGATGCACCCCCGTCCTGTCCGACATAGAAACGGTTCTTATTGGTCGGATCGAGCCACATGGTATGAAAATCGGGATGGAGCCCTCTTATGGTCTTAAATGTTTTCCCTCCGTCTTCGGAATACTGCATGCTGGTTGCCAGACAATACACGAGTTTGTCGTCAAACGGATTGATGTAGATATGGCTGTAGTAGAACGGCCGGACGTTCGTACGGTTCATATACGTCCATGTTGCGCCGCCGTTTTTGGACCTGTAGATGCCGGTCCCTAGCTTCTTCATATTGTCATAATCGGGATTGGGTTTCTGCTTTTGACCTTCCCGTATCGTTCTCCTTGGTTGATAGCTGTGCTCGACCACGGCCATCAGGACTTTCGGGTTGCTGCGGGAGATGGCCAGTCCAATCCGTCCAAGGTCTCCGGTCGGAAGTCCCTTGGTCAGCTTCTGCCAGGTCTTTCCACCGTCCGTTGTTTTGAAAATGCCACCGTTCGGCCCTCCGGAATCAAAACGCCAGGGCTGGCGCAACCGCTGCCAGAAACTGACATAGAGGATATCCGGATTCGTCGGGTGCATGACGAGATCGATAGCGCCGGTCTTGCCGTCATCCGGCAGTCCGTTCGTGAGCTTCTGCCATTTTTTCCCGCCGTTCGTCGTTTTGAACAGACCGCGATCCCCCGAGTAACCCCAGGTGTGGCCTGTCGCTGCGGCATAGACGATATCGGGATTAGCCGGATGCGTAATGACCTTTCCAATCGTATGCGTTGTTTCAAGGCCCATATGAGTGAATGTCTTTCCGCCGTCAACGGATTTATAGATGCCGTCACCCCAGGCAATGCTGTTCCTGCAGCATTCTTCGCCTGTGCCCACCCAGATGATATTCGGATCTTCCTGGAAGAACGCCACATCACCAATGGAAGCAGAGCCATACTTGTCGAATATCGGTTCCCAGGTCGTTCCAGCATTCACGGATTTCCAGACGCCTCCGGAAGCACTGGCGACAAGAACCTGGGTGAAGTCACGGTCCAGAGCTTCAAAATCCGAAATGCGGCCTATCATGTTTGCCGGGCCGACATTGCGCCATCTGAGGTCCTTGATCAGGCTCTTCTCCGGACTCTGGGCAAAGAAAAGATGTGTTACTCCGAGAACAAGACAGAAAAGGAGTAATACCCGAAACGTTCTCTTAAAATGCTTAGCCATTCCTTACCTCCTGGATTGAATAAAGATGAAAAAAACATTGTTTAAACATGTGATGTACAATGAGTTAAACATCCTGCCATCAATTTCTTGAATATGCGGTGTGCGACTATTCAAGCATGTGATGGGTCATTATATAAAAAAAAATGAATTCTTCCAATATTTTTAGAAAATAATTTTTGTCTGTGGATTGATTTTATCACTTAGCAGATTTTAACTCTTCGATCTGTCCTTCGAGCGATTCTGCTGTTTGAAGAGGTTCTAAAACGCCCCAGCCTGATGCAAGTTCACGCGAGACTGGAGCCATTTCTCCGGGTGCACCGGGACCACCGTGGATGACTGCTACATTATAAGGTGCCTTTCCATATATCCTAAGATTTTTCATAGGCATTCTCAGCTTTACTCAAACCGCACTCTGGGCAGACTTTCGAGAGTCGTGTGTTATTCGTACTTTAAAGAGTCTACAGGATTGGAGAGCGCTGCTTTAACAGCCTGGAAGCTGACGGTTAGTAATGCAATAAACAATGTTACAAGCCCTGCTAATAGAAAGTGCCAGACACTCAGAGATATTCTATAGGAGAAATCCTTCAGCCACCCCTTCATTATGAAAAAGGCAATAGGCCAGGCAATGGCATTAGCAACAGAAATCAAAAGGACAAATTCCTTGAGAAGCAGCCTGACTATATTGGGGGCTGTTGCGCCAAGCACCTTTCGAATCCCGATTTCTTTGGTTCTCTGTTCCGCGGTGAAAGCAGCCAAACCGAATAAACCCAAACACCCAATGAAAATTGCTAAAACACCAAAAACACCAAAAATTCCTCCGACTCTTCGTTCCGCCCTGTACATATCATCAAATTTCTCATCTAGGAACGAGAATTCAAATGGCTGGTTAGGCAGAAACTCTTTCCACTCTTTTCGCAACAAACCAATCATGCCAGATATGTCTTCTGTTTGTATCCGGAAAGATATACTCCCGGCGCTTTCACCTAGAAACATGACCAGAGGCCCGATCGAGTCTCTGAGCGTTTCAAAATGGAAATCCTCCACAACTCCGATCACTTCATACAGGGAAAAATCACCTTGATCGTTTATCATTCGTCCTATTTTTCTTCCCACTGGCTGGTCCCAGTCGAACTGTCTTGCTGCCGCCTGGTTGATGATGGTTGCTTCCGTATCTGTGGAGTGATCGCGGGAGAAATTTCTCCCCTGTATGATCTTCATTTTAAGGGTGTTGATATAATCATAATCAACCACCCAGTTCTGCATGGAAGTGGCTCTTATGTTGTCCCTTTCCCCTTCGGGTAAAACCGAAGTGTTGTTGCGGCTGGAGGACACAGGCAGATAGTTTGAGATTGTAGCACTGACCACTTGAGGATAGGAAAGCATTTCATTTTTAAATGCCTCAATTTGATTACTGAGTAAATAAGCATTGTTAAGGATAAGTACCTGTTCCTTGTTGAAGCCAAGTTTTGTATTCTGAATGAAATGCAGCTGGCTATAAACAATAAACGTTCCGATAATCAGGATGATCGAAGCGGCAAACTGGAAAATAACAAGACCACTTCGCAGTAAACCTGTTTTGACTCCGGATTTCACTTGACCCTTCAAGACATTGCCTGGCTGATATGCTGAGATGAAAAATGCAGGATAACTCCCGGCAAGAATTCCCGCCGTCAAAGTTGCCAAGATCAGGACAACGAGCATCGATGTACTCCCCAAATCAGTAAGAGACAATGTTTTCCCGGAAAGACCATTGAAAAAATTCAGAACCAGGCTCACCAGCACAAGAGCTAAGGCTAAGGAAATAATACTCAGTATCGTCGATTCTGTCAGAAACTGCCTTATGAGCTGATACCGGTAGGATCCCAGGACTTTCCGGATACCGACTTCTTTGGCTCGTCCGGCGGAACGAGCTGTGGACAGATTCATATAATTGATACAGGCAATGATGAGAATAAACAAAGCGATAGCAGAAAAAATGTAAACATATTTCACATCACTTGTTGGTGCCATCTCTCCTAATAAGTCAGAATGGAGGTGGATGTCTCCCAATGCCTGAAGGTAAAATTCCCCTTTCAAATCGCCTTCAGCGGCGAGTTTTTCCATAGACTTACCCATAAAAGCTTCGATCTGGGGGCCCATGTATTTTATCAGTGTAGCAGGGAACTTAGCTTCTACCGCTTTAGGATCAGCACCTTTATAGAGAAGGATGTAGGTCTGGAAATTCTGGTTGAGCCAGATCAAATTTTTACTCTCAGGAAGAGAGGACATGGAGAGAAGGATATCGAAATGAAAGTGGGAACTATCCGGTATTTCCTCAAAAACGCCTGTGACCAGGTAATCGGTCCTGTCGTCCAATTTCAAGGTTTTACCTAATGGATTTTCGTCCTTGAAATATTTCTCAGCCGTTTTCTGGCTGAGAACCAAAGTGTTTGGCTGGGCTAAAGCGGTTTTTGGATCTCCATTGAGGAGAGGGATGGAGAAGATACTGAAAAATGAAGGGTCAGCAAAAGCAATCCGTCTTTCCTTGATGCTGTTGTCACCGTAGCGGACAATATAGCTTCCCCTTATGCGGAACCTCACAGCATCTTCTACCTCTGGGTATTCCTCGAGCAGGACTTTTGCCATAGCAGCAGGGGCAACAGCTATATCAAAATCTCTTCCTCCGTAGCGGAAAGAACCCGCCACCCGATAGATTCTGCCCGCCTTTTCGTTATAACTGTCATAACTCAACTCATCATGAACAAACATAAGGATGAGTAGACAGCTGGCTATACCAATGGCAAGACCCAAGATATTGATTAGAGAATATCCCTTGTGTTTGATGAGGTTTCTTATCGCTGTTTTGAAATAATTTTTGAACATATTGCGACTCCAATATAAGCCATAGAATTTTCTATTCTTCACCTATCCACATGTATGAGGAAGATGAGAAACGGGTTCATTTTATTGAATTGATTTTCCATTATATCAGGTTCTAAATATAACATTAAATTCATATTTTTTACCTTCTTAAAAAAAAATAGTTCTAGAATTCATATTGGATTAAAGATGTGCTCGTGGATTTTCTATTTACTGAAGGAGGAGACCCCTCCCCTGTTCCGAAATATAGAGCCGAGAAAGACTTATTAAACCATGCAGCTCAGAAGAAGCCTTGACTAAAATATATCTTTCTCCAATAATGCTTTTGACCGCAATATACCTGGATTATTCACGAGTCGAGGTTGCTGTAGCGGCGAGGCCGCAGCCCATGAAGCTGTGGTTGACCACCGCGAATGGGCCGCAACGAAGCAGATGTGGTAAGATCGGCTCGCCTGAAGGGTAAAAAATGCCGACATTTGATAGAAATTATACAACAAACAAAGTGATAGTCTTTATTTTACTGAAAACCGGGCTATAATGTTAATATTATTGAAGATAAATGAAGGTGTCGGCATATTTTATGAATAAGTCAGGTTAAATGGTCGTCGAGGAGTCTGATATCTAATGCGCAAATGGCTGCTTTTCCTGGTGATTTTGGTGTTGGTCTATATCATTTCAAGAATCAACAGGAGAAAGCTACCCCGATCTCCATTTCTCAAGCGGCTCAATGAAACTTTTTCGATTATTGTCTGGGTTTTACTTGCTGTATACAGCGTTTCTTTCCTCTACTGGCTGTACACCGTAATTTTTAAGTAAGACGGCTGGTGTTTAAAGTGATATGAGCTCTTTATGTTTTGGGAAGTTTTGAGATTTTTGATAATAAATGGAAGGCGAGTTTTGTCCTGCTTTTAAAGGCCTTTGCTCATTGCATTTAAAAACTCAGTATTTGTTTTTGTTTTTGACATCTTTTCAAGAAGCAGTTCCATTGCTTCAACTTCACTAAGTTGAGCCAACACTTTCCTTAATATCCATATCCTGCTGAGTTCTTTATCGTTTATGAGGAGTTCTTCCTTTCTTGTTCCGGAGCGGCTAATATCAATTGCCGGGAATAATCTCTTATCTACCAGTCTTCTATCCAGATTGATTTCCATATTACCAGTCCCTTTGAATTCTTCAAAAATGACTTCATCCATCCGGCTTCCGGTGTCAACGAGAGATGTTGCGACTATTGTTAAACTTCCTCCCTCCTCTACTTTTCTTGCTGAACCGAAGAACTTCTTTGGCTTATTCAAAGCATTGGCATCTATTCCCCCGGAAAGAACCTTACCTGAGGGAGGGATGATCGCATTATGAGCTCTTGCTAGACGTGTTATACTGTCAAGGAGAATAGTCACATCTTTTTTGATTTCCACAAGTCTCTTGGCTTTTTCAAGCACTATATTTGAAACCTGAGTGTTTCGGATAGGAGGCTCGTCAAAGGTTGAAGCAACAACTTCACCGTTAATGCTTCTTTGAAAATCTGTCACTTCTTCAGGACGTTCTGCTACTAAAAGTACAATGAGAGACATTTCAGGATGATTTTTTTCGATTGATTTTGCGATTGTTTTTAAAAGTGTAGTCTTTCCGGCTCGTGGGGGGGAGACGATTAATCCCCTTTGTCCTTTTCCGAGGGGAGTTAAAAGATTCATGACTCTGGCATTGAGGTTTTTTTTGACTCCGTCTTCCAGGTTGATTTTTTCAAAGGGGTAAAGAGGGGTTAGATTGTCAAACCTCACGTTTCTCCTCATCTCGAAAATAGAGTCAGGGTGTGTAAAATTAATCGCTTCAATTTTAATCAGTGCAAAATATTTTTCTCCATCTTTAGGAGGTCGAACTATTCCGGAAATCGTGTCTCCGGTCCGGAGCTGGAATTTGCGTATTTGGGAAGGAGAGACATAGATATCGTCATGGCTTGGCAAATAGCTGAATTCCGGGGCTCTCAGAAACCCGAAACCATCATCGAGACATTCCAGGACACCTTCGGAAAAAAGCATTCCATTTTTTTTAGCTTGAGCTTCTAAGATCTTGAAAGCAAGGTTATGCTTGTTCGAATCTTCAATTTCATCTTCTGAAAGACCCACTTCTCCAGAAATTTTAAATAATTCTTCAAGGTCTCTCTCTTCAAGTTCAGCTAGATTGTACTCTTTCATTTCTTTACCTCTCTATTGTTTTATTTTGATGTAGATATATTGAGATTAAATGGGAAATATCTTAATTAATTCAATGTTAATTGGTTAAAGATGGCTCAGGAGGACTTTCCCCGTCCTCTTCATCTTTGGGGACATCAGGGGAAACGTCAATCTTGGATCTTTTCAGTTTTGTCGGCAATTCTTTAGTCAATGCTATTTTGAGGACATCATCCATGTTCTCTACAAAATGAATTTTTATCTCCTCTAGTATGTTTTTTGGCATATCTTTTATGTCTGGTTTATTATCGAGAGGAAGGATAGCTTCTCTTATCGATTCTCGATGAGCTGCTAATAATTTTCCTTTAATTCCTCCCACAGGAAGGATTCTTCCTTTAAGAGTGATTTCTCCGCTCATGACAACTTTTTTACTCACAGGAATTTCAGTGAGGAGAGAGATGATGGCGGTGGCGATTGTAATCCCTGCGGATGGGCCTTCTTTAGGAGTCGCGACTTCCGGGACGTGAATGTGAATATCGTAATTTTTATGCAGGTCCTTTGCTAGGTTCAATTCAAATATTTTTCCTTTTACATAACTGAAGGCCGCTTGAGCAGATTCCTGCATAATTTCGCCGAGATGACCGGTAAGAGTAAAATTTCCCTTTCCGTGAACTTTTGTGACTTCAAACGTCAGAAGTTCTCCCCCGAATTCCGTCCAGGCCATCCCTATAGCGACACCAATCTCATCTTTTCTATCTATCTCTGAGCGTCTGAATCTTGGAATACCTAAATACTTTTCTAGATTCTTGGGAGTGATTTTTTCCGAATAAGATTTCCCTTTTGAAACGACTTTCTTTACCACTTTTCGGCAGATTGAAGTGATCTCCCGCTCTATATTTCTTACTCCGGCCTCCTTGGTGTATTCACGAATGAGCTTCACAAAGGCTTTGTCGGAGATTTTGAGGTTTTGTTGTTGGAGACCATGGGCTTTCATCTGCCTGGATAACAGGAACTGTTTGCCTATTTGTAATTTTTCATCCTCTGTGTAACCGGGAAGCCGGATGATTTCCATTCTATCGATCAAAGGACGTGGAACAGGCTCCAGCATGTTTGCTGTCACAATAAACATTACTTGCGAGAGGTCGAAATCGGTGTCTATATAATGGTCTAAAAAAGTATTGTTTTGTTCAGGGTCTAAGACCTCCATCAATGCAGATGCAGGATCTCCCCTGAAATCCATGCTCATCTTATCCACTTCATCCAGAAGAAAGACAGGATTCTTTGTTCCAGCTTTTTTGATCATCTGAATAATTCTTCCTGGATAAGCTCCTATATAAGTCCTTCTGTGGCCTCGAACTTCAGCCTCATCTCTGACACCACCCAAAGAAAGGCGTACAAATTTTCTTCCTGTTGCCCGGGCGATGGAACGCCCTAAAGAGCTCTTTCCTACTCCAGGAGGGCCTATGAATCCTAAAATTATGCCCTTCGGATTTCTCACAAGTCGGCGGATGGAAAGATACTCTAATACCCTTTCTTTGACTTTGGGAAGTCCGTAGTGATCTTCGTCCAAAATTCTTTCAGCCTCTTTCAGGTCTCTTTTCTCTCTCGATTTTTTGTTCCAGGGCAAAGAAATAAGCCAATCCAAGTAATTGCGACAAACTGTAGCCTCCGCTGACATAGGAGGCATTGTTTCCAGTCTTTCAATTTCTTTATAAGCTTTTTCTTCTCCGTCTTTGGGCATTTTGGCTTTAGCCACTTTTTGTTTCAGCTCCTCTATTTCGTTTGGCTGGCCTTCCTTTTTAAAACTTAATCCGCTGGGGAAGATTTTTTGGCCTGCATCCTTGATAGTAACCTTGCGCCGACCACGGTCTTTTCCATCTTTTTTTAATCTTGAATGTACTTTTAATATTTCGTTTTCTATAACATAATGAAGCCTTCTTATCCTTTCGAAGCTATTGATAGTCTCTAGTAGATTTTGTTTTTCTTCTAAGGAAAGGTAAAGGTGAGAAGAGATGATATCGGCAATCCTGTCTGGACTGTTATCCTTCAAGGCGGGAATTATGGATTCAAAATTTGCATTCTGGCTAAGCTTTAAATAATCTTCAAAGAGGCTTAAGACTCTTTGAAGTAGTTCTCTGGTTTTTTCGTTATCGCTTTCTATTTCTTTTATCTCTTTGGCTAGAACCAGATAGTAAGGATAAGTGCTTAAATACTCTATGGTTCTTGCTCTTTTCTTGCCTTCGACGATGACTTTGATATTTTTATCGTCCACCTTGACGGCCCGGATAATCTTAGCAATTACACCCAATGAATAGATATCCCTTGGATTGGGATTATCCAAAGTCGCATCTATTTGCGCGGACAAAAAAATCATCTTGTTTTTTTCCGTTGCTACTTGCAAAGCTTTAACAGATGAGGGGCGGCCGATAATGAAAGGAACCAGTGTAGAGGGAAAAACAACGATATCCCTTAAAGGAATCAAAGGTATATTTTTAATGACTTCAGAAGAATCATGGGTACTTTGCATAATTATGCTCCAGAAGTTTTTTTAATCTGTGAAAATTCGATTCATTCTTTACTTGGTCTAGCTTGGGGATTTAAATCATTTGGAATCTTGTTCTTCTATTATAGCGTTTTCAACTAAAATGTCAACTGCCTTTTTGAGAAGTAGATTGTTTCTTATCTCTTCTCTTTTCCCCTCTTTATTAACGTTTTCGATAACTTTCGCCAAAGGTACGTTGTTCGCTTTTGCAATAGCCTTTAATTCTTCGTGAATGTCTTCATCTGAAACTTCCAGGCTTTCTCTTTCAGTAACTTTATTCAGGATCAAATGATTTCTAAGATTTTGTTCAGCTTTTCTTCTGGCATTGGCTTTTAACTGTTCGAGCTCTTCTTTTTTCAGGTTATGCTGAGGGTGTGAAGAAAGAAGGCGTTTGAAGACAGCTTTACGTTCCTGGTTCAAGAAAATTTCAGGCAGTTCGAAATTTAGCTGGTCGGAAATGCTGCTTAGAATTTCCTCTGCCATTTCATTTTTTACAAATTTTTCCTTTGAGGAAATTATCTCTTTTTTTATTTTTTCTTTTAGCTCTTTTAAACCTTCATTTTCTCCAAGGTCTTTTGCAAACTCATCATTAATCTCAGGGAGGATTTTTTCTTTGATAGATATGACTTTTAGGTTGTATTCGATTTTTTTCCCAGAAAGCTTCTTGTCCGGATGATTCTTATCATAATCGATAGCAAAATTTCTAATATCACCAGGTTTCACTCCTGGCAAACATTTGTTAATGACTTCTTCGTTTTCAGGCTCGCCAGCATAGATTACTACTTTTTCTGAGGGAAGGAACTTTTTTGTTTTTAAGACCTGTCTTTTAACTTCGGCAATGACATAATCTCCATCACGTACTCCCCTGTCCTCCACTGGAATATATTCTGCTGATCTCGACCGAAGTTCTTCCAAGGATTTTTTAATTTCTTGATCTGATACAGAAATTTTTTTCTTTTTGACTTTTATTTTTTTATATGGGGGAAGTTTGAAATCCGGCCATACTTCAAATTGAACTTTTAGTCGAAGAGGCTGGTTTTCCTTGAAA
>DAOUYU010000011.1 GCA_030673995.1 Candidatus Aminicenantota bacterium | reverse complement strand
TCAAGAACACAAGTCCACTTTAAAATTGCATCAAGAATCCATTTCAGGAAAGCCTTTCACTAATTTAGGCCTCCATTCCAGCCTTATCTCCAAAGATTTGAACACGAAGGCTTTTATATTTGCAACTTACCAAAAGAGAGACCCTGTAGATTTAAACGAAGACAACTTCTCTGAACTTGGCACTATATCCAACACTTCTTTTGGATTCAACTTTTATAATTATTTTTCCAGGATCAACGGAAAACTTAAATTAGGTTTTTTTAGAATTTTTGAAGAAAGAAGAGGTGGAGATCTCTTTGATAAGCCTCCCCACGAAGCTAACACAACAGAATGGATAAAAACGGACCAGATAGGCATCTCCTCCGAATGGAATCACTACCTCTCAGAAAAAATCCACTACAACTTTTCTTTTTCTCTGGTAGATGCCAAAAGGAACACTTATTATGGTAGCCATAAAGATCCAAATGCGTACGGAAATACAAAAAACCCTCTATTATTTTCCAACTTTCAGCTTAACTATCAAGCAGGAAGCCATGTTTTCTCTGTAGGAGTTCAGTACAAACGAGATAAAATCAAGGATGAAGCCACTGGATATAACAGGATAATCGAAGAGACTTATCATGAGAGCGGATTTTTTATTCAGGATGATTTTAAAATAGGCAAGACATTTTCTATTTTATCTGGAGTAAGGCTAAATAAACATTCAGCTCTGGATAAAATCACCGTTACTCCCCGATTAAGCATCCTCCTGAACATCATGAAAGAGATGAGCTTCCGAACTTCATTTTCAACTGGATTTAGAGCTCCGCAGGTTTTTGATGAAGACTTACACATAACCCAGGTTGGTGGAGAAGGGATGATAATCACAAATTCTCCGGATTTGAAAGAAGAGAAATCTTACAGTATAAGTAGCGGCATTGACTACGGAAAACAGATTAAAAGAAACCTTATTCAATTTAGCTTAGAGGCCTTCTATACCAAATTAACAAACACTTTTGTCCTCCATGAAGTAAGTCGAATAGAAAAAGCCAGAATTTTAGAGAGAATAAATGGATCTGGATCAAACGTGTATGGATTGTCCATTAAATTCGGCTTGGCTTTAGGGCCAAAACTTTCTCTTGCTTCAGGCTGGACTATTCAGCGAAGTAAGCTAGAAGAGCCAGAGCCGGATTTTAACTCCAAAGAATTTTTCAGAACTCCATATTTTTACGGCTTTTCCAGCTTAAGTTACGAAAACAATAAACTGGTAAATGTTGATCTCTCCGTTGAATATACAGGATCTATGAAAGCTCCTCACTTTGCAGGATATATCGAGGAAGATAGATTGGAAATTACTCAGCCTTTTTGGGTAGTGAATGCAAAATTAATCAAATCTTTTAGCATTACTGAACACAATAATTTCTCAATCCACATAGGAATCTTCAATCTGCTTGATTCTTACCAAAAAGATCTTGATAAAGGGGTAGACAGGGATTCAGGTTATGTCTACGGCCCGGCAAAACCTAGATCTTTTCACGCTGGTTTTGAATTTTCGTTTTAAAAGACAGGTTCTCTTTTCCTGATTCATCTCTGTATTTATACACCTGGCGTCTACAAAGCAATTTTTATTCTTTTGGGTTTTGACATCGATCTCTTCCTATGATAACTAAATAAAAGATGCATCGTCTGATTAACATCAAACAAAAAATGGAGGAAGTCGCAGCAAGCCATATAAGATAGACTCTCCCGAAAGGTAAAAAATGAATGTAGTAAATATGGCGCTGGAAAGAATTTTAAAAGGAGTGTTGTTAGGAGCCCTCTGCTTACAAGTCAGTTTATCTGGGGGCATTCCATCTCGGATTCCTGAATCTTATACTCATTCTGCAGATGCTTATATTCAAGCTAAAGCTGCACCGGAAAAATTACTGGAAAGCTACTTTGTCAGCAAAGGTTTCATTACAGGAAATATAAAAATTCCAGAGTTGGATATTGAATTAACACTTCAAAAAAATCAATTCTATAAAAAAGAAAAAGAAGTTACAGATATTTTTAAAAGGATTAATGAAATAAGAAGCCAGTTCGGGCTGTCAACTCCCTATCCCGACTATGCTAAGGGGTATGGATGGTGTGGCGTATTATATGCTGAATGCTCAGAAAAAAAAGGATTTGGATATATCATTTTAGTAAAAAAGAATTTAAATGAGGCGAACAAGACTCATACAAGTGGACATGAAGGTGGACATTTTTTATGGTATATTGGCAAGCAAGAATTAATATATCAAAAATTCAAAAAATCAGATTTTATAGAATCACAAATTCAAAAAAATGAAGATTTTGCAATATTATGCGGGTGGATTGCAATGAAAAAGGCAGGATATTTCTTAAATGATTGTATAATAATAAACAGTAAGAATCCCGAAATAGAAAAAAAATCCGACCGTATAAAGAATCTGGTCAGGGATTATCTGCAGGATAAAAATTTACGCTAAATTCCCTTCTCTTTGCTCATAGAAAATTATTGAATATGAAAGCTTCCTTTCCTAAAGAATCATCTTCTAAAAGCAGAACTCCATCGCCCACTGGCTGTGGTCTATATAGGAGGCTTCTTTTTCGCCATTCTACTAAGGCTGATTGTTGTGCCTCTTCTTTACGAAGTTTTGGCCAAACTCGGAAAAGAAAGGTGGCTTGAAAAGGCATAGAAATATTTTCTATAGATGCTCTGCGAGAATTTTTACCCCTATCAGAATCAGGATTAATCCCCCTGCAAGCTCAGCTCTTTTACCGATACGTTGTCCCAGGGGCGGGCCCACTCTTGTGCCGAGAACAGTCATTAGAAAGGCTACAAGACCGATGACAACCGCAGGATACAGAATTGACTCATGAAGAGCGGCAAGGCTCAAGCCTGCAGCTAAAGCATCGATGCTGGTTGCGACAGAGAGTGTAAGCAGGGATAAGCCTTTTGTTGGGTCAACGTTTACATTTCCCTCTTTTGTCTTCTTTCCGCGCTTGAAAGATTCATAAATCATTTTGACTCCGATAAATAAGAGCAAGCCAAAAGCAACCCAGTGGTCAACGGCCTGAATATACTTTAGCAAACTGTTTCCTGCCAGCCAGCCTACAATGGGCATCATGAACTGAAAAAAGCCAAAATGAATCGCCAGCCGAAATGTCTGCCTCTTCGTTATCCCTTCAAGGCTGAGGCTTACTCCAACAGATACGGCAAAGGCGTCCATGGCCAGGGCTAAAGCTACGCCAAAAACAAGAAAAATATTCATTTAATTAGCCTGAATTATTCATAAAAACTGTCGCCACTATTAATAGATATCCACGCTATCAGCATATTAGCATGTTTTTTCAACTATTCATTCCTCTGCAAATACTCCAAAGCCAGGCTCGTCATGAGGAGTGTCGCTTGAGGCAGAGCCTTCTCATCCAGGTCAAAGGCCGGATGATGATGGGAATATTCCATCCCATCGCCCATTCCGAAGAATAAAAAAGCCCCTGGAATCTTCTGGAGAAAATAGGCAAAATCCTCACCTCCCATAACCGGGTCGATGTCTTTAATCCTGTCCTTTTCCAGAATTTTTTCTGTCACATCTAAAACAAAATCAGTCATGGCTTCATCGTTCACAAGGGGGGGATAACCCTTCTTATACTGAAATTCAGCCGTGGCGCCAAAGGCTTTGCATGTCTCATCCGTAATCTCTTTCAGGCGTTTTTCCGCCAAAGATTGAAGAGAAGGATCGAAGGTTCTGACAGTGCCGGTCAATGAAACTTCCCCGGGAATAATATTATAAATCGTACCTCCCTTAACTGTCCCGAAAGAAACCACCACTGGCTTAAGAGGGTCCACGTTGCGGCTGACAATACTCTGGATATTCACCACAAGGTGGGAGGCCACAAGAATAGGATCTACAGTAATATGAGGCATGGAGCCGTGGCCTCCTTTCCCTTTCACAGTAATCGAAAAGAAATCAGGCTGAGCCATCATCGCCCCTCTTACAATCCCTACAGAGCCTGTTGGAAGAAGCTGCCATAAATGAAGACCAAAAATGGCATCCACCCCTTCCAGGGCTCCTTCCTCTATCATTTTTTTAGCTCCTCCAGGGATTCTCTCTTCCGATGGCTGAAAAAGAAAGACAACTCTTCCTTTAAACCGGTCTTTTCTCTGAGAAAGAAGTTTCGCAGCTCCCATTATAATAGCCATATGACCATCATGGCCGCATGCGTGGGTGGCTTCAGGATTCTCTGATTTATACTCTTTATCTCCCTCTTCTTTCAGGGGCAGGGCATCGATATCAGCTCGCAGGGCAACTGTACGGCCACCAGCCTTTCCTTCTAGGACCGCTCTAAGTCCTGTCTTGGCGCAATGTGTCACAGGAATACCAAGGCCCTCCAAGAATTTTTGTATAACAGAGGATGTCCGGTGCTCTTCGTAGGCAATCTCCGGATGGCGGTGAAAGTCCCGGCGCCAATCGATTATTTTCGCAGCTAATTTTTCAACATCTTTTCTTAATTCATCAATCATTTAAATCCTCCAGTTTCAGGTTTAGTCTTGAGACTGACTAATACGGTGATAAGCGCATTGACCATAAATCCAACAAATCCTGCATTTATTCCCAGGAAAGGATCTCTTTTTCCCAGGATAAGAACAAGAATCACACTCACTCCCGCGATCATCCCGCAAAAAACTCCTGTCCTTGACACTCGCTTCCAGAATAATCCCAGAACGACTCCAGGAAAAAACTGGACGACGCCATCATAACCAAATATGAGAAGAGGAACCAATTCATTAGGGAAAAAAATGGCAAAAACGAGAGCAAAGGTCATTATAACCAGAACCATGAACCGGGAAAGAGTCATGACCTTTTCTTCACTCATTTCAGGATTAAATCCGGTCTGGATGACATTTTTGGCTACAAGGGTTGACGCAAAAAGAACCAGAATCGCAGAGGGGACCATAGCTGTCACAGCTCCTGCTGCACCCACAAAACCCATGAACCAGGAAGGATAAGTTTTATTGACCAGGGCCATAAAGGCCATATCGCCGTCTTTCAATCCGGGAATGGCTAAAAGAGCCGTGAATCCGACCATAAAGATAAGAAGAATCGGAATCTGATAAAAAGGCATAATAATCGCATTTCTTTTAATAATCTTTGCACTTTTTGCTGAAAAGGCGGAGCCAAAGACATGAGGCCACATATAAAAACCAAGACCTGTCAGGAGTAATGTCGACATGATCCAGAGTACTCCCATATTTTGTGTTGCCCCGGGAAAGACAAGATAATTGGGTTTCTGCTCAATCAATGTTCGAAACATCTTCCCGATACCGCCAAAATATATGTGTGGGACTCCGATACCCACGATGAAAACCGCAAGAATCATCATGATGTCCTTTATTATGGCAACCCAGGCCGCTCCTTTGATTCCGCTTGTATAGACGAACATACAGGTCAAAATAAAAGAAATTCCTATCGCTACCTCAGGATTTACCGCTCCGTTGCTGGCCACTTCGACAATCAAACCAAGGCCTTTAAGTTGAAGCTGAAGGTAGGGGATTATACAAAAAACCCCAATGAGAGCCACAACAATCCCCAGAAGCCGGCTGTCGTATCGTTTGACGAAAAAATCTGGTTGAGTGAGAAGGCCGTAGCGCTTGCCCACTTTCCACAAGACCGGGAGGATGAAAAAAGAAAGAGTATAAGCCAGCGCCCCGTATATTAAAATATAAAAAGCCGGGGCTCCTTTCGAATAGGCCCAACCGCTGGCTCCGAGAAATGTAAAGGTAGTGTAAATCTCTCCTGCCATGAGAAGCCAGATGATAATGATTCCAAACTTTCTTCCTCCGACTGTCCAGTTTTCCAGGTTCATTTTGACCCGTCTGCCAGCAAAAATCCCCACAAGAGAAGATAAAACAATAGCAGCAAAAATGATGATCAGCGCGACATTCATTCTTCTTCATCCTCCTCGGGAGTATTGAATTTCTTTTCACAAAGATAGGCAGCCAGGAGAATAAAAGGAGTCAATATGACCCAGGAGAGAATCCAGAACAACAGAAAAGGCAATCCCAGGATGACAGGCTCTACCCGGTTGACCAGGGGAAGGGCAAAGACAAGGGTGACAAATGGAATGGACCCAAGAATTAATGCTAACTTTGTCCCTTTTTGCATCAGAGCCTCCTTTATTAAATCGCGTCCATTATATCAAAAATAAAGTGGGGCCGTCCCCATTTTTCGGTTTATACTAAATAACCTGGATTATTCACGAGTCGAGATTGCTGTAGCGGCGAGGCCACAGCCCATGAAGCTGTAGTGAACTACCGCGAATGGGCTGCAACGAAGCCGATGCAGTGAGATCGGCTCGCCCGAAGGGGAAAAAATGCCGACATTTGATAGAAATTATACAACAAACAAAGTGATAGTCTTTATTTTACTGAAAACCGGGCTATAATGTTAATATTATTGAAGATAAATGAAGGTGTCAGCAGTTTTTATGAATAATTCAGGATAAGCGTTCTTTTGGGAAAAAATAAAAAAAGGGGGCCGTCCCCATTTTTTTTCTTCTCTCCTCAAATCATTATGCTTATAATAGTACTCCCGATATAGAAAAAAGAGAGAGATTCTAAACAACGAGCTAGAATTGGCAAATACTAAATGAAAAAGAAAATCATACTCAGGGGAGTCAGAGTTCATAACCTGAAAAACATAAACCTGGATATTCCCCTGAATACATTCATCATCGTAACCGGGGTCAGTGGTTCTGGAAAGTCCTCTCTGGCTTTTGATACACTTTATGCAGAAGGACAGCGGCGCTATATCGAATCCCTTTCATCCTATGCCCGCCAATTCCTGGAGAGGATGGAAAAACCAGATGTAGACCTCATAGATGGAATCACGCCTGCAATTGCTATCCAGCAGAAAGCTGTCACTAAGAATCCCCGTTCCACAGTGGCCACGGTCACCGAAATCTATGATTTTCTAAGGATTCTCTTCGCACGTACCGGAACCATTCACTGCCTCAAGTGTGGGCAGCCAGTCAGAAGAGACACGATCGACTCTATGGTCGAAACACTCAACAGCCTCCCTCCGCAAACAAAAATAATGATCTCCTTCTCCTGGCCGCTGGATAAAGGCCTGGCCCCTCTAAAAAAAGGAGGCTTTTTCAGGGTTATCCAAAAAAAGAAGATAAAAAACCTAGACGAGGCCAGGCTTGAAATAGGAGAGAAAATAGATGTCTTTGTCGACAGAATGACTCTTGACAGAAATGAGAGAGAAAGGCTTGTCGATTCCCTGGAGATCGCTTTAAAGAGAGGTGGAGGAAAAGTCAAAGTTCAAACCGACAATCACAAAGAGTTTATTTTTTCAGACCGACTCGAGTGCAAGACATGCGAGATTATTTATGATGAGCCCTTCCCCAACCTTTTCTCCTTTAACAGTCCTCAGGGAGCCTGCCCTGTCTGTCATGGCTTTGGCGACCTGGCCGTGCTCGATGAGGATAAAATCATTCCCGATAGGAATAAGTCTCTCAAAGAAGGGGCGGTCGAACCCTGGACAAAGCCGGCCTCTTATAGAAAGAAACGGAAATTGATCGATGAAGCAGAAAAAAGAGGGATACCCACCGATGTTCCCTTCAAGGATTTAAAAGAAGAATGGAAGCAGTTTGTCTTTGAAGGGGAAGGAAAGTACAAGGGTGTGGAGGGATTCTTTAAGAGGCTCCAGAGAAAAAAATACAAGGTTCAGGTGAGAGTCTTCCTGAGCCGCTACCGGAAATATGTACCCTGTCCAACCTGTAGGCAAATGCGCCTTAATCCACATGCCCTAAGCGTTAAAATCCAAGCGCTTTCCATAGGCCAAGTCGTACAGTTCACAGTCCAGGAAGTCTATGAGTTCTTTCAAGGACTTAAGCTCTCTCCTTTCCAAAAACAGGTCGCAGAAAAACTCCTTGACGAAATCCAGAGCAGGTTGAAATTCCTCTTAGAGGTTGGCTTGGATTATATCACACTGAACCGCATGACCTTCACCCTAAGCGGAGGCGAAGCACAGAGGATAAACCTGGCTGCCGCCCTGAGTGCATCTCTGGTTGGCACTCTTTTTGTCCTGGATGAGCCGAGTATCGGCCTTCATGCCCGGGATAACCACCGTCTGGTGGAAATCCTCAAATCTCTAAAAACGCTCGGAAACACGGTGATGGTGGTCGAGCATGACCCGGAAATCATAAAATCCGGTGAACATTTGATCGACTTGGGCCCCAGAGCAGGAGAAGCAGGAGGAGAGGTTATTTTTAATGGGCCCATGGAGAAATTTCTTGAATACCCTGATTCCCTTACAGCTCAATACCTGCGGGGAGAAAAAGAAATAAAAATCCCCAATACCCGGAGGATATCCAAGAACTTTATCGAAATAAAGGATGCTCACAAACACAACCTCAGGCATCTGGATATTAAGCTTCCCCTCAACGCTTTTACCTGCATCACCGGAGTTTCAGGCTCAGGAAAAAGCACCATGCTCTATGATGTTCTCTACCAGGGATGGCGGGGCGAGGCAAAGGATGGATTCAGGGAAATAAAAGGGAAAGAACAAGTCGACAGGATTATAATGGTTAACCAGTCTCCTATTAGCACGTCCCCACGTTCCATTCCCGCCACATACAGCAAAGCCATGGATGAAATCAGGGAAGTTTTCTCCCGGACAAGAGAGGCAAAAACTCTTGGATACAAGCCCGGCTTTTTCTCTTTCAATACTCCCAGAGGAAGATGCGAGGCATGCAAAGGCGCAGGCCATCAGATCGTCGAAATGCAGTTCCTCTCTGATGTGGTCTTGACTTGCGAAACCTGCAGAGGAAAAAGGTTCAAAAGTGATATTCTCGAGATTAAATTCAAAGGTAAGACTATCGACAATGTTCTCCAGATGAGCATTTCTGAGGCCTGTGGCTTCTTTTCCGACAAACCCAAAATTCAGAAAAGACTGGCTCCTCTCATAGAAGTGGGACTGGGGTATTTGAAGCTAGGTCAGCCCACAACAACCCTCTCTGGAGGAGAGCAACAGAGGATCAAGCTGGCATATAACCTTATCCACCAAAAGGATAAAAAGATCCTCTATCTTTTTGACGAACCCACAATAGGCCTCCATCCCAACGATGTTTCAGCGCTCCTCCGCTGCTTTCAGAAATTGGTAGAGGAGGGGCATACGGTTGTTGTCATCGAACACAATCTGGATATGGTTAAATGTGCAGATCATATCATCGATCTGGGACCCGAAGGCGGAAGTGAAGGAGGGAAAATCGTAGGCCAAGGCCCCCCAGAGGAAATCATCAAGTCAAAAAAATCTCACACTGCCAGCTACTTGAAGAAATACCTTATGTAGCCTGAATTATTCATAAAAACTGCCGATACTAATATTTATTATCCGTGATATCTCCACATTATCATGCTTTTTCAGTAGATCAAGTTGTGTCGCCTTTTTTAAGTTCCTTTTTTTCTATCGGCATTTTTTACCCTACGGGCGAGCCGATCTCACCGCATCGGCTTCGTTGCAGCCCATTCGCGGTAGATCACTACAGCTTCATGGGCCGCGGCCTCGCCGCTACAGTAATCTCGACTCGTGAATAATCCAGGCTAGTATATCGACATAGTTTTCGCTGCACTTTCCCAGTTATGTCAAAATCACATCAAAAAGTGTTAAAAAATCAAAATTGAAGCGGAAAAAGAGGAAATTTTTCCTTGGACAACGGGTGGTAATTATTGTAGAATTGGGAAAAGTATGGGAGAAAACTATTATACTGCGAAATATTTAGTTCGGCGATAAAGACTCAGCAGCAATCATGATTGATAAAATAGCGAAACCAGTTCTCGGTTTCCTGGGAGAACTGTTTAATTTTATTAGCAATCTGAGAGTTCAAAACCTTGCTTTTTTAGCTATATTGCTTCTTCTCATCTGGCTGCTTATTGTGAACAGAAGACTAAGAAAAAAATTAAAATACGAACTTGAAGATGTTAAATACCATGTTCAAAAAATTGATAAGAGACTGGAACTCAAAAGAACAGCGGAGGAAATTAGAGTAGATCATAAGAAAAAAAAGCTTGTGACAGAAAAGCCTAAAAAAGAAGGGAAGTATCTGGAGATAGAAAAATCAGAATGGCATGGGCCAGGTCCCCACCCTGGGGAGAAACCAGAACCTGAGATAAGATCAAAACCAAAAACACCAGAAGAAAAAATTGAAGCAGAACCCAAGACAGAAAAAGGATTACCAGAGATAGAAGTCATTACAAAGCCTGAGGAAAAAATAGAGATCGATATATCAATAAAGCTTACAGAAGAATACATTTTTATTCTCAGAGCAATAGGTGACGAACCAGACAGAACCTACCAAAAAGAAGGACTGCATCAACTCTACAGAATGGTTTATCCCAAAAAAGACAAAATTGCCTTCGATTCAATTATTAATGGTCTTGAGAAATACAATTTCATAACTAAATCAGATGCATCCACCGGGTATAAAGTCTGGTATGAAATAACGGATAAAGGGCTCGCATATCTCAATAGAAAAACATGAAAGCAATAGTTTTACTTCTTTAAAATATCTCTATAGTATTCATTTAAATCCATGTTGAAATTTCTGGACAGCTGATTTTCTCTATCCAAGGCCCATCTCATTGGATTATTTATGATATAATGCCTCATAGCATTTAATTCTTCCGTCGACCGCACAACATGCTCGTAATAACTATGCTGCCAATCGAAATGGGGAAAGCAATTGTCTTGAATGGTTTTCGCTGATTTTGCTTTGAAGAACCGGATGACCTTGCGGTGAATCAAATCCCTGTCCTCATTATTAAGAACAATGATTCCATGGATATGATTCGGCATGATGATGAATGCATCAAGGTCAACGAAGGTAAATTTTTCCGGAAGTCTTGTCCAAATTTTTTGAACAATTTCGCAAGTTGGGAATGAGATCATTATTCCATCGACAATATTTCCGAAATAGCAAATTCTATTACCTGAACAGACTGTCAGAAAATATACTCTTGGTGAAGAATAATCATAACTTTTAAATAAAATTGAACTCTGTTTGAAATTTTCTGAGATCTCGATAGCCATTTCCTTCTCAAAAAAACTCTTTATCAATGAATCCAGTCACTTATTACCTCCACCCGATCAAAGGAATGATCCACATAAAGAAGACATGATTTTTTTTATTATTTTCTCATTTATACATTCATCTTTTTATCCTGACTTATTCATAAGATATGCCGACGCCTCGCATCTGTAGCAACCTCGACTCGTGAATAATCCAGGTTGAATCCCTGAAAGCATTTCCAATTCGCTGACAATCAATTGCTATATATGAGGAATTTGACATCTCATTTTTTCGATGATATATGTCTCTCTTGTAAAGAACCGATGATGGATACATACGGCTGGCTTTCCGTCCTTCCTCCTCTTCTTGCCATTTTTCTCGCAATAAAAACAAAACATGTCTACATATCCCTGATCCTGGGCATCTGGCTGGGATGGACCATTATCCATTCCTGGAATCCCCTCTCTGGCCTGACCCAGGCTATCAGCGCCCTTATCTCAGTGTTCAAAGATGAGGATAACACCAGAGTTATCCTTTTCAGCGCCATGATTGGGGCAATCATCACCTTCACTCAGTATTCCGGAGGGATGAAAGGCTTTGTCAACTGGGTGGTCGGAAAAGGATTGGTCAGGACAAGAAAACGGGCTGGCCTTCTTGCCTGGTTTCTTGGAATTATTATCTTCATTGAATCCAGTATATGTGTTCTGATCTCCGGAGCCGTAGCTAGGCCCATCTTCGACAGGCTTAAGATTTCCCGCGAGAAGCTGAGCTATATTCTTGATTCAACATCTGCGCCAAAATGCGTTCTTCTCCCTTTAAACGCCTGGGGAGCTCTCATTATCGGGCTTCTGGCAAAACAGGGAGTGGAAAATCCCGTAAGATATCTGGTCGCATCTATACCCTTTAATTTCTACGCGATCTTAGCTCTTCTTCTTGTTTTGATCGTAGTGCTCACAGAAAAAAATATAGGCCCCATGAAAAAAGCGGAACACAGAGTTAGAGTCGAAAACAAACTCCTCCGTGATGGAGCCGAACCTCTCATGTCCACTGAAGTTGTTTCAATGGAAGCCAAAGAAGGAGTCCCCCTTCGTGCCTTAAACATGATTCTTCCTGTAGCAACGATGGTCATTATAATGCCTGTCGTCCTGCTTATTACCGGAGAGGGAAATTTAATGGAGGGTTCTGGTTCAGTCTCTGTCCTCTGGGCTGTTATTGCAGGACTTTTTGTTGGAGCCGTTGCCTACAGAGCTCAGGGTCTAATGAAGGTGAGAGAGATCACAGATATCTTCATGAAAGGAGTTGGGGGACTTATTCCTGTGGCAATCTTGATGATACTGGCCTTTGCCATCGGCGATACCTGCGACACGTTAGGCACTGGACCTTTTGTTGCCAATGCCATCAAATCCACTCTTGCTCCCGGTATCATTCCCGCAGTTGTTTTCCTTGTCTCCTGTTTCATCGCTTTTTCCACCGGAACCTCCTGGGGAACCTTTGCCATCATGATCCCCATCGCTGTTCCTATGATTCAAATAATCGGGCTTCATCCGGGCCTGGTCATAGCCGCTGTTCTGAGTGGAGGAGTTTTTGGCGACCACTGTTCTCCTATTTCAGATACAACAATCATCTCCTCCATGGCTTCAGCAACAGACCATATTGACCATGTGAGAACCCAGCTTCCATATGCTTTTGCGGCCGCAACAGTGGCATTGCTTCTCTTCCTCATCTTTGGTTTTGTTTTATGATAATTTCATTAGAGATGGGAGGTCGAATTTCATGAAAAGACGATTAAATTCCATTCTCTTCGCCACCCTTTTCCTATTATGGACCGCCCTCAGCAGCAATCTTGGGGCTTCAGAAGTACGGGCGGAGTCTTCCCTTGCAGAAGCTATAAAGGAATTCGAAAAATTCGTGAAGTGCCAGATGACCCTGGACAAGGCTCCCGGCCTTTCTGTCGGTCTCATAAAGGGCGATTTTACCTGGACAAAAGCCTTCGGCTTTTCTGACCTGGAAAATAGTGTTCCGGCTAAACCGGAAAGCTCTTACCGTCTGGCTTCCATAACCAAGACCATTACGGCAATCGCAGTGCTTCAGATGGTTGAAGAGGGGAAAATCGACCTCGATGCAGAAGTCCAAGCCTATGTCTCCAATTTTCCTAAAAAGAAGTGGCCTGTCACCGTCCGCCTGGTTTTGGGTCATTTAGGCGGAATCAGTCATTACAAAAACTACGCTGTTGAGGGGCGTATAAAAGTGCACAAAAACACAAAAGAAGCCCTGGCCGTTTTTCAGGATTTTGACCTGGTTGCCGAACCTGGAACCAAATACAATTATTCAAGTTACGGCTATAATCTCCTTGGGGCGGTTGTCGAAGGAGCTTCAGGACAATCCTACGGCCAATACATCAAAAAACATATTTTCGACCCTCTCGACATGAAGGATTCTCGACTGGACAACCCAGTGGCCCTCATTCCGAACCGGGTCAAGGGATACCGTCTTATGGGCGGCAATATCAAGAATTCAGAATACGTTGACGTCTCAAGCCGCTTTGCTGGAGGAGGGACCCGTTCTACTGTTGTTGACCTGCTCAAGTATGCCCGGGGAATAATGGACCGCAAGCTCCTAAAAAAACAAACATGGAAGCAGATGTTCACATCCATGGCTACCCGTGATGGGCTTTTTACAGGCTACGGCATGGGATGGCGCGTTCAGCCATGGAGAGGCCATTTCCAGGTAAGCCACGGAGGTTCCCAGCCTGAAACGAGAACCCATCTTCTTATCTTCCCTACCGAGGAGTTTGCCATCGCCATCGCTACTAACCTGGAAAGGCTCAATCTTATGCCTTATGTCAAGCGGCTGGCAGAATTCGTCCTGGATGAAGATCTTGACAGCCTCACTTATGTCTCTGACAAAACAGGACAGGCCATTTATGACAGCTGTGCCTCTATGTTCTCTTTCGGAATGAGCCGTTTTGACTGGCATGAAGTCCACATAGCAAAGGATGAAAGAGACCTGGCAAAAGCCTTCTCCTATTTTCAGAAGCACTTTGATGAGAAGGCCCTGCGTAAGAATTTCAAGGAAGGAAGGAAGAAAATCAATGAAGGCTTTCATCCGGCCTCAGATCAAGCGCTTATAAAAATCGGAACCTTCATGGCATCCGCGCTGAAGGAAAACCTGGGGGAAGAAATACTCCAGAGATATCACAAAACCGGGCCTTTAGCTTTCTTCAATGACTACATCAAAATCAGTAAAAAATGGCCTCCGAATCGAAGGAAATATAAATTCAATGAAAGTTTCGAAAAATTGATCTCCCACTGGGAAAAAGAATGGTCATCAACCTATACCGATTTTGTCCGGAAATTGAATATAACAGTCAACACAGACTTTAATGAGCTGGAACCAAAATTGAAAAAGATTTTCTCCCGTCGAACTCTCTATCCGGACTTCAACGCGGATATAGCACGAGCTGGGCGCCATTACCTGCGGAAAAGGGACATCCAGAATTCTCTTAAAATTTACAAGCTAGGCTTTGAACTCTATCCCAATTCACCATCGGCCCTGAGTAGCCTGGCAACAGCATACATCTGGGCGGGCAATGCGGACAAAGCCAAAAAACTCTTTAAAAGAGCCTTTGTTCTCGATCCCGAGCATCCCGGTGTAAGCCTGGACCAATTTTCTTCCCTATCAAGGCAGCTGGAGAACTCAAAAAAAGTAAAAGAAATCTTTGCACTGGCAGACATCGCTTTAAAACTTTATCCCAAGAATTCTAAGCTTCATATGAATGTTGGTACCATGTACCTTAAACACGGTCAAAAGGAAAAAGCTCGAGACTGCTTCAAAAAAGCACTGGAGATTGACCCCAAACTGGAGGAAGCTAAAAGACAGATTGAAAGGCTTAAAAAAGAAAAGAAAAAAATCAAAAGGAGTCCGAATAGGGGATGGGTTTTTTTAAATCCCTGAAGAGCTCTTTCCCCGATATTCAAATCAGGGAATGATAGGACCAGATTACGCTTCGGCAGGTTTTTCTTTTGCCTTTTCTTTGGGTCTTTCTGCAGGAACGAGCCCCATTTCTTTTCTTATTTCTGCCTCCAGTTGAGAGGCCAGCTCCTCATTCTCTCTTAATAGTTTTTTGACATTTTCTCTTCCCTGGCCTAATCGTTCTCCCTTATAAGAGTACCAGGTTCCGGCTTTCTCGATAAGGTTTATATCAACTGCGCAGTCAACCAAATCACCTTCTCTTGAGATTCCCTCGCCATATATGATGTCAAACTGAGCGATTCTGAAAGGAGGAGCCACTTTATTCTTGACGATTTTCACCTTTACTCTGTTACCGATAACCTTTTCTCCTTCCTTTATGGTTGCCAGTCTCCTGATATCGATCCTCATTGAAGAGTAGAACTTCAGCGCCCTTCCTCCCGTTGTCGTCTCAGGATTTCCCAGGAAAAATCCGATTCTTTCCCTTATCTGGTTAACAAAAATAAAACATGTTTTTGAACGGCTGACAATAGCCGTGAGCTTCCTCAAAGCCTGAGACATAAGCCGGGCCTGAAGACCCATATGGGCATCTCCCATCTCTCCTTCAAGCTCTGCCTTGGGCACCAAGGCAGCCACAGAGTCAATAGCAATGACATCCACGGCTCCGCTGCGGACAAGAACCTCGGCAATCTCCAGTGCCTGCTCTCCATAATCCGGTTGAGAGATAAGAAGATTGTCTATGTCAACTCCCACGCTGGATGCATACGCCGGATCCATAGCGTGCTCGGCATCAATAAAGGCGGCCTGGCCGCCCTGTTTTTGAGCTTCGGCAATGACATGAAGAACTAAAGTTGTCTTCCCGGTAGCTTCAGGACCGAAGACCTCAACAACCCTTCCTCTCGGAAATCCTCCAATGCCTAAGCTTAAATCAAAAGCGATGGAGCCTGTAGGGATTGCAGGCACTTTAACTGCGGCTTCTTTCTGTCCCAGCTTCATCACCGACCCTTTGCCGAATTGCTTTTCTATTTGAGACAGAGCAGCCTCGATCGCCCTGTTTCTCGATGCCTGTTTTTGTTCGGATTCTTCTGTCATTTTATCCTCCCCCAATAAAGTAGTTTATTTTTGTTATTAAAACGTGCTTTCCGTTCTTATTTTTTTCTCCTCTTTAATAATAATCAAATAAAAACTGAACGCCAGGAGCTTCCATGCCTATTCTTATATATTATAATCATAAAACCCTTTGCCAGTCTTGCGGCCAAGATATCCGGCATCCACCATCTTTCTCAGCAGTGGACACGGCCTGTATTTTGAATCCTTAAAGCCCTCATAGAGGACTTCCATGATGTTGAGGCAAACATCCAGTCCAATGAGATCGGCCAGGGCTAAAGGACCCATTGGATGGTTCATACCCAGCTTCATCACTGTATCAATAGCCTCTGCTGTACCCACTCCCTCCATCAAGGCATAAACAGCCTCGTTGATCATGGGGATCAAAACTCTGTTAGAGATAAATCCTGGAAAGTCATTCGCTTCCACAGGAACTTTACCCATTTTCTCAGAAAGGTCCTTAACCTGG
>DAOUYU010000145.1 GCA_030673995.1 Candidatus Aminicenantota bacterium | reverse complement strand
AAACTTCTGTGGATTTCGGTCGATAACTGGAAACCAGGAGCTCTGAACCTGGACCATAATCCTGTGCCCTTTTTGGAAGCAATGGCATTTATCCCGCAGGTCATATTCGATCTTAGTCACCCTGTTGGGCACAAAAGGCTCAGGTCTTTCAAAACTGTTCCGGTATTTACCCCGAAAGACATCTGCACCAACCAGCATCTGGAAATTTCCCATCCTTACATTACTTGGATTCGGCTTGTTATCCGGAACATCACCCGGATAAACATCGATCAACTTGACCACCCAGTCAGCATCCGTTCCGGTTGTGGACACATGAAGACTGGCAATAATAGGCCCGGCAATGGTTACGTCCTCTTCCAGAATATCGGTCTGATAAACCAAAACATCCGGCCGCCTGGCGGCAAACCTCTGATCCTCAACCATCCAGAGATGACCTTGAGAGGTTCGAATCTCAGCTGAAAAAGGCACAGGTTTGTTCGGATCGCTGATGAAGGAATCATTCTTATCGGATTTTTCAGGAGGAGGATGGAAGGAGAGTTTTCCGCCTGCCTGAAAATAAAGATTCTTTTCTTCCGCTTCTTTCGGAGGCCACCTGTCATACGATTTCCATAAATTCAACCCTGTAACAAAAACAAAGGCCTCGGGCACGTCGAGAGTCCCTTTATCTTTCAGGTAGTAGTTGAAAAACGGGAACTCCACTTTCTCTCTGAAATAAACACCGGTTTTCGAGTCGAACCGGATGTTCCCTAAACTGTCGCCATCCATCCGCGCCCATCCTCCGTGAAGCCAGGGACCAACCACAAGAGTGCTTCTATTACGCGGATTCTTCTTCTCAATCGTGTAGTAGATGCTCATCGGCCCGTAGAAATCTTCGGCGTCGAACCAACCGGCGACGTTTAATACAGGGTGCTTGATGTTATCGAGATGGAGGAGGACATCCTGCTTCTTCCAGTATTCGTCATAATCGCCGTGCTCCATGTATTCATTCCAGGTTGGAACACGTCCATGGAAATATTTTTTATCCACATTGGAGACCGGGCCAAGCTCTAAAAAGAACTTATACCCATCAGGAGTTCCATAGTCGAAGCCTCTCACGCGTTTCTGCGAAGGACCTGACCGTATCTGGGCGTTCCCCGCCAGCCAGCCGAATGTATACATGAGGCGGAAAGCACCGTTATGATGGAAATCATCCCCTATCCACATATCAGAAGGAGAAGCCTGAGGGGAGGAAGCTTTCATTGCCGGATGGGCATCGATCATACCCATAACTGTTTGGAATCCAGGATAGGAGATTCCCCATTGTCCGACACGACCGTTATGATTTTGGATATTTTTCAGGAGCCAATCAATCGTATCATAAGTATCACTGCTTTCATCGGTATACTGAGGCCCACTTTTGTTTTTTTTATGTGGTCTCATCACGACGAACTCCCCTTCTGACCTAAACTTTCCCCTGACATCCTGATAGACAAATATGAATCCTTCCTTGGCATAGGCTCTGTTTGGACCCAGGTAACGCCTATAGTTATTAGGCCCATAATAACGGACCGAATAAGGCGTGCGAAAAAAAAGAATGGGATATTTTTGACTCGAATCCATGGGCATGTATACCTGGGTATAAAGTTTGACTCCATCTCTCACCGGAATCATGTACTCTGCCTTTGTATAGTTTGCCTTGATATCGAAGGTGCCTTGTGCAGGGAGGAAACTTGATACCAGAAGCAGTGTGATTCCAATAAGACCTAAATGTCTCAGGGAGCTAATCTTGAGTCTTTTCATGCTCGACCTCCTCTATTGGGATAATTTTCAATTTTTGACACAAAAAAGCATAGCTACGTTTGCATTTTTTTTTATAAGAAAAGATGAGCAAAAGATATCTCGCTGCCTTTTATCTGCCACTTTTTATTAGCTTAAAAATTTTTTTTTCTTTTCTAATACCTTCCAGGACATCAGGTAATACAGATTTCATTTCTTTATCGTCATAATCGCACTTCTCAATTTCTATTATATCCTTTTTTATGGAGCAAAAGACCATCCTGATATCCTTGGCATATTTTATGATATTGTTGTTTCCTCTGGGTTTAAAATATGTCACTTGGACGACCATCCTCTCTCTATCTCCTACGTCATAAATCAAAACAACAACATGTTCTTCGCTGTTCGTTTCGTTTTTATCAAGGTCAAAATGGAATTCTCTTTTAATGAAGTTTTCGTTCTTTCTACTCCCGAGCTCTGAAACTTCTTTATAAATTTCTTTCAGAATCTGACAGGGATCTTTCTTTTGTTTTGTTTTGATGGAGATTGATTTATTGGGCGCTGAACTGGCAAAGGATGTAAAAATATGGATTGCAGCCGCTCCAGCTATGATCCCCTTAGAGAGGATTTTAAGAAGTGCTCTCCTTTTCATTTTCTGTATACGGCTTACATGCCTAGTGTCCTGTCATCTATGTGATGTCGCAAAGATGACCGTCATTCCCGCGGAAGCGGGAATCTAGATGCCTGAAGTAGCCAGAAATACTGGATTCCCACCTTCGTGGGAATGACGAGTGCCTGATACGATACTTCACGCATGATACGCCACTAGCTCTATTATATATTAAGAAAGCCTAAAAATCTTCTCCTAACCTGACTTATTCATGAAAACTGCCGATACCTTCATTTATCTTGACAATATTCTTCTTAACCAAACAAAAATATTATCCCATTTATTGTACCCCACGTGAGTTGCTCCTTTCACCTCTATATAATTGAATCTAATCCCTAGCTCTTTCAGCCTTTTCACAGCTCTTCTTGCATTTTCAACGGGAACAGCATTATCTCTGTCACCATGGACTATAAAGAGATTTAAGCCTTTTGCCCTATCAAGGCGTTCGATAATTTTCTCACCTTTTAAGTAGGAAGGTGCAGATACTGCACCCGACCTGATGATCACAGCCCTAAACAAATCCGGATACAGAAGTCCTAAGCGCCAGGCTCCATACCCTCCCATTGAAAAACCATCAAGAATGATATTTTTTTCATCTATGTTATACAGTTTCTTTACATGATTGATGCACTCAATCACATCTCTACCTGAGTCTCCAAGATACCAGTCAGAAAGTCCCCTCGCTTTGGGAGCAAGAATAATGAAATTCACCCATCTCCTTTTCCTTCGCTGAATTTGATGCATAACAGCCATGTTAAAAGCCGCTCTTCGCTCATCGACTCCGCTTCCGTGTAAAGTCACAAAAAGTGGAGATGAGGTTTTTTTGTTGTAGTTTTCAGGGATAAAAACCGAGTAAGGCTGTAGCGTCTTATCGATTTCTGACCGATGAGCAAGTCTTGCCACTTGACCGGGTGGAAAGAGAGCGGATTCTCCTTCCTTGATTCTCCCAAATAAAGAGCTGACTTCTTGATACCACTGACCTAAAGATTGTATGTCCGCAAAAGGGGGAGAATCCTCCATCAATGTCTTCATCCACTCTAGCCTTATCTCCAATGTCGGAAGGCTCTCTTTGAATATTCTATCTTTCAGGAAGGGTTCTTCGCTTTTTATTTCGATAAGTTTCGAGTAAAATTCCTCAAATTCATCCCTGTTTATTACGAAGTATTCCCAATCCTCACTATACTTGAGAGAGTTTTTATCGTTAATCACTCCTATACTGAGAAAATATGAGCCCGATGAATGTCCCTCATCTTCGACTTTGACTCTAAATACATTCATGCCTTTCTTCAGTGAGATGTCCTTTACAGAAAAAACATTCGCTTTAGTGGAGCTCATGTCATATCTGATTTTCCAGCCAGAGCTCTGACAAGGTGAATTCACAGCACAGGTTATTATCTTTTCACTGTCATGATAATAATGAGAAGCGTTTAGGGAAGCCTGGATCTCGTGACTTTCCGGAATATGGTTGATGAATCGAAAAATCGCTCCCTTCCTTCTTTGAGAGAGTTCAGCGTCATAATTTAAATCAGGATAAAGCTGCAAGATCTTCCTCTGTCCGCCATCGCGGTCAACGTACACGAGATTGATTCCCCATCTTTCATGGATAAAAGGCTTGAAAGGAGTGATGTATTTCCAGGGAATGGCTATCTCGTAATTTATAGATTTTTGAGATGCATCTGGGATAACCTTGAATTGAACATCTTCTATCGAGGTTCCGGGAAAATATTCTCCGTCCCTGTTAACGAGAACCTTGGTCTCCTTTTTGCCCTGGATGGAAAATCCAAAAGAATAGAATCGGTCACTTTCCTCACCTCCATTAGGATCAATGAAGGTCAGATATAGGCCATCACCGTATCGCCAGCTCCTGTTAGGAAACTCAAATGTATCGTCAATTGCTTTTATGGCGGCATAAAATTTTTCTGCATCAAAAGTGAATCTGGCTGATACTGTTATATCAGATGAAGGGCTAATTCTTTTCCCATCCGGAGATAAATCTACCGGGATTTCATCAACAGCGCTCCACTCATCAAGGTTTCCATCGACAACAATTTTTTTATCTGCCTGGAATATCTTTAGTTCTTCTGGCTGCTGAAACGGAATTAAAGAAATAGAGAGGAAAGCTACAGAAAA
>DAOUYU010000100.1 GCA_030673995.1 Candidatus Aminicenantota bacterium | reverse complement strand
GGGAAAAAATAAATAAACTGCGCCAGAAACTCTTCCACTATGGTTTCGATGAGGTGCTGAATTTCAGCTTTTCCGAACCTGGAGAAGAGTCCCGTTTTCAGACAGGACACAAAGCCATAGAGATTAGAAATCCATTTTCTTCAAATGCTTCGATGCTCAAGACAACTCTGATAGGGGGATTGCTGGAGAACATTGCCTGGAATAAAAACAGGGGGGCTGAAGGGATTCATCTCTTTGAGGTGGGCAATATTTACTTTTGGGAAAATGAGACCACTCGAGAACAACTCACTCTTGCTCTGGTGACCACAGGTCTTTTGGGTATGTCGAACTGGAAGGGGAAGAATGAGGAAACTGATTTTTTCCACTTGAAAGGAACTCTGGAATCTCTAATGTCTCATTTGAGGCACTTGCCTTTTTCCTTTAAGGAAGAAGATCATTCTTTCTTCGAGCCGGAATATTCTCTCTCGCTGATATTAAAGGAAGAACCCGTAGGATTTTTTGGGTTGCTCAAAAAGAGTCTTCTCCACTCTTCTTTGCAAGAGGATGCTGTCTGGGGAGCGGAATTAAACCTTGCTGCGTTATTCGAAAAGCAGCCTCAGTCTTTTCATTATACTCCAGTTGTTAGATTCCCGAACATCATTCGTGATATCTCTTTCATTGCAGACAGGAGTGTTTCTTATCATGTTATTAAGGATACTGTAGGGAAACTCTCTATTCCTTTCCTGCAGGAGTTTGGCCTATATGACCGTTTTTCAGGGGCCTCCATTCCAAAGGACAAGGTTAGCCTGTCTTTTCGTTTAGTGTATAGTCATTCACAGAGAACACTGTTAGCTGAAGAGATAGACACCCTTCAGCAAAGAATTATTAATACTTTAGAGGAAAAATTCAATTTCCAATTAAGGGAAGGAGGGAAAATTGACAAGTGAGTTAGAAAGGATTAAAATACTCGAGGAGAAAATTTCCCAGGTTGTTGACTATATAAATAAGCTCATAAATGAAAATACCAGGCTGAAGCAGCAGCTTAAAGAGTTGAAGTCGACAAAAAAGGATTTTGAGGATGAGGCAAAGAGAGCGGAAAAGCTCCATGAAGATTTGGAAAGATACGAAGGAGAGAGGGGAGTTATAAAAGAAAAAATAGACAGCGTCATAAGTCTTATAGACCAGCTTGAGATATGACAGACAAAATAATCGAAATCGAAATTTACGGACAAAAATACAAGATTAGAGTCAAAGGAGAGGAGGATGAAAAATACATAAACCGTTTAACTTCCTTTGTTGATCAGAAAATGCGTGAAATTGCTCTTAAATCAAAGTCCGTGGATGCATTAAAAATTGCGGTTTTGGCAGCCTTAAATATTGCGGATGAGTGTTTTTTATGTCAGATAAAAATGGATCAGTTGAAGGAAGTTATCGGCCATATGGAGAAAAAAATAGAAAGTTTGGAGGATTATCTTCTAAAAGATGAGAATACATACAAAAATATCGAGGAAGCGACTAAATAAGACAGAAATAAGTGGACGAACGTTCACAGATAAGCTGAGGGGAGACACAAGCCCTCAAGGAAGAGAATTAGAGTAATTCTTTTCTACCCTCCTTACTTTCATCTCCTTTGGTTCACTGAATGAGGAGGTGATCAAAGTGAATTCACTGACATGGATTCTTTTAATAGGAATTGTACTTCTGGCCGGATTTAACATTTTTCTTTTCATTAAAAAGAGTTTTGGGCTGCGGGCGGTCATTAACTCCAACAAAGAAGCCAAGAATATTTTGGAGAAGTCAAAGGAAGATGCAGAGAAAATAAGGCGCGAGGCTTCCATGGAGGTTAGAGAAAAGCTTCTGAACCTCAAGTCCGACTTCGAAAGGCAGACTCGTGAAAGACGCAGGAAATTGAACGATATGGAAAGAAGGCTTATGCGCAATGAAGAAAATGTAGAGCACAAATTTCAGAGCATAGAAAGGAAAGAAAGGGAGTTTTCATCCAAAGAGCAGAGGCTGTATGCTAGAGAAAAAGAAATTTCTGAAGAGAAACGGAAGAGTGAGGAGTTGAACAAGCAGGTCACAGAGGAGCTGGAAAGGATATCCGGGATGACCCACGAGGAGGCGAAAAATGCTTTGGCCAAAAATATGGAAGACGAAGCCAAGCTCGAAGCCGCTCAAGCAATAAGGCAGATCGAGGAGGAGACAAGGGAAAAAAGCCAGGTTCTTGCCAGTGAGATTATAAGCCAGGCTATCCAGCGCTCGACAGCTGAACATGTCGTGGAGACAACAGTATCAGTGGTAGACCTTCCTTCTGACGATATGAAAGGCCGAATCATCGGCCGAGAGGGTCGGAACATCCGGGCCCTCGAAATGGCGACAAACGTAGATATTATTGTCGATGATACTCCTGAGGCTGTCATCCTCTCCAGCTTCGACCCTCTGCGTCGAGAGTTGGCCCGTCTAACTATCGATAAGCTGGTTATCGACGGAAGGATCCACCCTGCTCGTATTGAAGAGGTTGTGGAGACAGTAAAAGCTGAATTAGAGGAGAAATTAAAAGAAGAAGGAGAATCCACAATCCTTGAACTGAGGGTCCAAAACATTCATCCTGAGCTCGTTAAACTTATCGGGAAATTAAAATTCCGGACAAGCTATGGTCAAAATGTCCTTCAGCATTCTAAAGAGGTTGCTTATTTAGCAGCAGTGATGGCCAAAGAGCTGAAGGTGGATTCCAATGTTGCCCTAAGAGCAGGACTTCTACATGATATAGGAAAGGCAGTGGATAAGGATATTGAAGGGACGCATACTGAGTTGAGTGTTGAGCTGACTAAGAAATATGGAGAATCTGAAGCTGTTGTTCAGGCTATCGCTTCTCACCATCGTGATGTTGATTTTCCTTCCATAGAAGCGGTGTTGGTTCAATCCGCGGATACTCTTTCTGCTGCTCGGCCCGGTGCTCGCCGCGAGATTCTAGAGACTTACATCAAGAGATTGGAAAAGCTGGAAGAGGTAGCCAATTCTTATGATGGTGTTTCCAAGTCCTTCGCTTTGCAGGCAGGACGGGAGATCAGGATTATCGTCGAAAGCCAAAAGGTCTCAGATGAGAAAGCTTCGATCATGGCCAAAGAAATTGCCCAAAAAATTAAGGATGAACTGGACTATCCAGGCCGGATAAAAGTAACAGTCATTCGTGAGATGAGGGCTGTGGAATATGCCCGATAAGATTAGTTTTCTATTTATAGGTGATATAATCGGGCGACCGGGGCGTAAAATAGTAAAGGAATATTTAGGTTCCTTCGTCCAGAAGCTTTCTCCTTCTCTCATTATTGCTAATGGAGAAAATGCCGCTGGAGGAGTGGGCATCACAGAGAAAGTGGGCCAGGAGCTTTTGGAACAGGTTGATGTTTTGACTTCAGGGAATCATATCTGGGATAAAAAGGAAGCGCTCGATTATATATCTCGAGAGCTTAGGCTGCTTCGGCCTGCTAATTATCCGCCTCAAAGTCCCGGAAGGGGATCTTATGTGTTTGAAGAAGGTTCCGGGAGGAAGGTTGGCATTCTGAATCTTCAAGGAAGGGTCTTTATGGAACCAATAGATTGTCCCTTCAGGACTGCCGATGAAGAGCTCGAGAAGCTCAAAGACATAACTCCTGTCGTGGTCGTAGATTTTCATGCTGAAGCCACTTCAGAAAAGCAGGCAATGGGCTGGTATCTGGACGGGAGAGTTTCTGCCGTCATAGGAACCCATACCCATGTTCCCACGGCTGATGAAAGAATCCTTCCTCAGGGAACGGCTTTCATCACGGATGTGGGCATGGTCGGCGGGTACAATACCGTCATTGGAATACGCAAAGAACAATCTATACAAAGATTCCTGACCAGCCGGCCTCAGCACTTTGAACCGGGCAAGGAAGGGATTTTCTTTTCTGCCGTTTTTGTTGAGGTTGACCTTCAAACAGGGAAAGCTCTTTCTATCCGGAGAGAAATCATCGCCGAGGAAAAAAGTGGAGATTAACAGCTCCCTAAAACCGGACAAGATTTATACTGTTTCAGAAGTCACTAAGATGGTTAAACTGGAACTGGAAAGTGCCTTTCCCCTGTTGTGGGTCGAAGGAGAGATATCCAACTTCCACCGTCACCACTCGGGCCACCTTTATTTTACTCTGAAAGATGAAATGAGCCAGCTTCGGACTGTCATGTTTCGTTCTTGGGCGCAAAAAGTCGTTTTTGAGTTAAAAGATGGACTTCAGATCATAGCCCGGGGACGCATAAACGTATACGAACCCAGAGGTGAATACCAGCTTATGGTGGAAATGGCTGAGCCTAAAGGCAAAGGTGCTCTCCAGTTAGCCTTTGAACAGCTCAAGGAGAAGTTGAAGAAGGAAGGGATTTTTGATCCTGCCATTAAAAAGAAACTTCCACTTCTCCCTAAAAAAATCGGGATTGTCACTTCCCCCAGAGGAGCAGCCATCATCGATATCCTCAGAACACTGGACAGGAGATTCGCCCGCCTTCATATCCTTATTTATCCAGCTAAAGTTCAGGGAGAAGGCGCAGCGGATGAGATTGTCGAGGGAATAGACTATTTGGGGGGGCTTCCTGATATCGATGTCATCATAGTTGGCCGAGGAGGGGGATCGATGGAGGATTTGTGGGCATTCAATGAGGAAAGGGTTGCCCGATCCATTTTTCGCTGTCCTGTTCCCATAATTTCGGCTGTGGGTCACGAGGTTGACTTTACCATAGCTGACTTTGTGGCTGATATCCGTGCTTCTACCCCTTCGGTGGCCGCAGAGATGGTGGTCGAAAAGGAGCAGTCGTTCGAGGAGAGGATCGAAAACTTGGAGAAAAGGTTGATCCAAAACCAGAAATATTTTCTTCAAGAGAGAAAACATGAAGTCTTTAGCCTTACCCAGCACAGGGCTTTTCAGAATATAAAGGTCAGGCTTTTGAACCTCGAACAAAAGGTTGACGAGCTTGAGTTAGGAGCCTGGAATGTCATCCGAAACCTGAAGCAGCGAATTTCAGAAATTCAGTCCCGGACAATTTTTTTGGAAGAAAAGCTGCGCAGTATTTTGAAAGGAAGACTGCAGCAGCTTCAAGCCAGCTGGGAGAGGTTTTCTGTCCAGCTGCATAGCCTGAGTCCGCTGAATATACTAAAAAAAGGTTATGCTCTTTGCTGGAAGGATTCAGGCCAGAGTCTTATCCGGAGAATTGATGATGTTCCTAAAGAGGAAGAAGTAACGGTTTCCTTCTATAAAGGGGAATTCTCCTGTCTGGTTCAAAAAATAGACAGGTCAAAACTCATTGAGTCAAGACTAAAAAAGAATGATAAAGAATAAAAAAAATGTCATTGCTCATAATTAAGGAGAGAAGATGGCAGCTTTAAGCTTTGAAAAGGCTTTAAAAGACTTGGAAAAAATTGTGGAACAACTGGAGGAGGGAGGGCTTTCTTTGAATGAATCACTGGCTCTATTTGAAAACGGAGTCAAGCTGGCAAAATTTTTAAGGGAAGAGCTTGAGAAGGCGGAAAAGAAGGTCGATATCCTCCTCAAGGATGAAAAGGGAGAGGTAAAGAAAGAGCCCTTTGAGCTTGAGAGTGAGGAAGCTCCATCAGCGGAAAAAGAAGACTCGTCCGATACAGGAAAAGATGACGATATTCCCTTTTAGGTTTTCATGAAAGTTAAAGATAGGCTCTTTCAGAAAAAAAAGGCCGTAGATCGCGAACTTGAACTCATCCTGTCTGAGGAGGATTCCCCGCTTTTTCAGGCTATGAGATATGCAGTATTGTCAGGGGGAAAAAGATTCAGGCCACTGCTCGCTCTCTCATCAGGGGAATGCTTCGGCGTCTCACAGGATGTGCTACTCCCTTTTGCCTGCGCTTTGGAGTTAATCCATAATTATTCGCTTATTCATGATGATCTGCCTTCCATGGATAATGATGATTTTCGCCGTGGCAAGCCTTCCTGTCATAAAGCATACGGTGAGGATATTGCTCTCTTGGCAGGCGATGCCCTCTTGACCCTGGCCTTTGAAATCCTGGTGCGGGCTCCCGTGAGTGCAAATCTCCAGCCCCAAAAAGAGCAGCTCATCATAGAGATCGGACACCTCGCTGGTGTTAGAGGAATGATCAGAGGGCAGCTTATGGATATTACTCTTTCTCCTGAAGAGTTGACAGAAGAAACCATGCATGAGCTCATCCTCAAGAAAACAGGCGCATTGATCGTTGCTTCGGTTAAGACGGGGGCTTTCTTGGGAAAAGCAGGGGACCCAGAATTTGAGGCCATCGTTCAATACGGGAGGAACATAGGCCTTGCCTTTCAGATCAGGGATGATATTCTTGACTCCGAAGGAGAAGAGAGAAGAGATAAAAATCACTGCCCCAACTATGTGAGTCTTTTCGGGCATGAGGT
>DAOUYU010000144.1 GCA_030673995.1 Candidatus Aminicenantota bacterium | reverse complement strand
TTTATCCCTTAAATCCAGAGGCTGGCTAGATTGAGGTAAATCCAGAAATTCCGCCACCTCCTCTTCAGATAAAAAAGAGGGCACATGATGCTCCTGCTTGGGAGTGGATACAATCTTGGCGGGATTGTCTTCCAGCCACTTTTTCATCATGCAGTACTGGAGAAAAGAACGGACCGAGGCCAGTTTGCGGGCGATTGTGGATTTTTTGTTTTTCTTTTTATGTAGTATGGCCAGAAATCCGCGAAGAGCTACGTTATCTATTTCCTTTAACTTCATACTTCTCTCTTCCATATACTGAGCCAGTTGGAGCAGATCTCTCCTGTAGCTTGAGATCGTATGGGGAGAGGCATTTTTCTCGTGCTCAAGAAAGTTGAGATACTGGTCAAGCTCTTTTCTCATTTTATGAATTATTTTTCTTTTCCCAGATTTTCTCCCGTTCTACCGTCTCCTTATAGCTGCATTCTTCATTGCTGCAGTAGAGATAGGGATCCTCTTTAATGAGATTTCTCCGAAGAACAAATGTGCGATCACACTCCGGACAGGGCTGTGGGATGGGTTCATCCCAGCTTGCAAAATCACAATTCGGAAATTGGCTGCACCCAAAAAAGATCTTTCCCTTCCTGGTTTTTTTTCTGATAATTGTGCCGCCGCAGTTGCGAGGGCAGGGAATGCCGGTATCTTTTTTCTCTTTTTTCACATACTTACATTTAGGATAATTCGAGCAGGCGATAAAAGCCCCGTATCTCCCCTGCCTTTGAACCAGTTGTGAGCCACAGTCCGGGCATTTTTCATCCAGAGGCGTTGCTTCCTTCTTTACCATGCTCTTCTTGTATGTGCAATCAGGAAAGCCTGAACAGGCCTTAAACCTTCCATATCGCCCCTCTTTTATGACAAGCTTCTGCCCGCACTGGGGACAGACCTCCTCCAATGGAATGCCCTTCCTTTTCACTCCTTCGATCTTGCCTGCTTGCTTTAAATCTCTTTCCAGGAGAGTGTGATACGATTCTAAAGAATCTATCCAGTCCTGCTCACCTTCATTGATGCGGTCAAGCTCATCTTCCAGTCGGACTGTAAATTTGAACTCCATCATATCAGGAAAATTCTTGACCAAGAAATCGGCAACGAAAATTCCAAGTTCCGTTGGAATAAATTTCCCTTTTTCTTTAACGACATAAATACGGCCTTGTATTGTAGCAATGATGGGAGCATAGGTACTGGGTCGACCAATCCCTTTGGCCTCCAGCTCCTTTACCAGGCTTCCTTCTGTATAGCGCGGCGGAGCCTGGGTAAAATTTTGCTTGGATTCAAGATCAAAAAGTTTAAGCTCCTCTCCAGCCTCAGCCTTGGGCAAAATCTTATCCTTCTTTTGCAGGCTGGGATAAAGGACAAAGTATCCATCAAACTTCACGACCTCTCCCTTGGCTTTGAATTGATAGCGTGAAGCTCTAATGTCAAATTCCGTCTCTTCAACCAGGGCTGAACTCATCTGAGAGGCGATAAAGCGGTTCCAGATAAGGCGGTATAAATTATATTCGTCCTTTTTAAGATAAGGTTCCACCGCCTGAGGGGGAAGTGAAAAGGTGGTAGGACGGATGGCCTCATGGGCATCCTGTGCTTTTCTTTTATTTTGATAGACTCTCTGCTTTTTCGGGAGATAATTCCCGGAATAATTCTCCCCTATGTACTTTCTAGTCTGAGAGACAGCCTCATCGGAAACCCGAACTGAATCTGTTCTCATGTAAGTGATCAAGCCCACTAGTCCCTGTTCGCCAATTTTAAGACCTTCATAAAGCTTCTGCGCAACGTACATTGTCTTTTTCACCGGAAAACGAAGAAGACGAAAACCATCCTGCTGGAGGGAACTGGTGATATACGGCGGGCTGGGATTTCTTTTTTTCTCTTTGACATCCATTCCTTCAAGAACAAAAGGAAGTGTACGCAGCTCTGCAACCATTCCTGCCGCACCTTTCTCATCCTTTATTTCCGCTTTTTTGCCTTCGATCTTCACCAGATTCGCTTTAAAAGACGGAGGATTAGAGGCTTCGAGCTCTGCTGTGATGGTCCAGAATTCTTCCGGGACAAAATCTCTGATCTCCCGTTCCCGCTCACAAATCAAGCGAAGGGCTATCGACTGAACCCGTCCCGCACTCAAACCCTTTCCGATTTTTTTCCACAATAAAGGACTGATGAGATAACCAACCAGACGATCGAGAACTCTTCTTGTCTGCTGTGCCTTGATCTTACCCTGATCCAGCTCTCTTAAATTCTTTAAGGCCTCCTTAATGGAGGCTTCGGTAATCTCATGCAAAAGAACCCGGTAAATATTTTTGTTGTAATCTTTAAGCGCTTGACTCAGATGCCAGCATATCGCCTCACCTTCTCTATCCGGATCAGCAGCAAGAAGGACAGCCTCACACTGCTCGGCTGATTTTTGAAGCTCTGCAACTGTTTGCTTTCTCTCCGGAATAATTTCATATTCAGGTTTGAAATCATTCTCGATATCGACGCCCAACCGGCTTTTAGGCAGATTCCAGATGTGTCCCACTGATGCCTTTACTATAAAGTCAGGCCCCAGGTATTTATTGATAGTCTTCGCCTTGGCTGGAGATTCAACAATGACCAAGCGTTTCTGCATTATATTCTCCTCTGAAAATATTTCCCCGGTCTCTGAACGATCAGCCCCTTAAGCTCCAAATTGAGTAAAACGGAGAGAACTTCAGGCACAGAAAGGTCACTCCCCTCGATCAGCTCGTCAATTTGGGCAAGGGAGTCTGGCTTAAGAAGCGAAAAGATCTTCTCCTCTCGTGGATTCAAAGAGATAGGCCTCTTTTTCTCCTCTTTTTTCTGAGAGAGAAGCTCCTCTTTTAAAGGAGAGGGAAGTTCTTCAGCCACATCTTCCCAGCACTCAATTAATTTTGCTCCCGTCTTTATCAGCCAATTCGTGCCTTGGCTGAGATCTGATGTGATATTCCCGGGAACAGCCATAACCTCCCTGTTCTGATCCAAGGCCAAACGAGCCGAGATCAGGGAGCCGCTCTTCCTTGTCGCCTCAACCACGACAAGAGCAAGCGATAGACCGCTTATGATCCTGTTCCTTATTGGGAAATGGAAACCCAGAGGACGGGACTTCGCTGGAAATTCAGAGATTACAGCTCCTCGCTCGATTATTTTTTCAAAAAGACGGCGATTTTCCCTCGGGTAGATATTTTCTAAACCTGATCCTAACACGGCTACAGTTTTGCCTCCTTCAAGTGCCCCCCAGTGGGCTATGGAGTCGAGACCCCGGGCCAAACCGCTTACGATAACAATCCCTCGAGAGGCAAGCTCTCGCGCCAGCTTCTCTGTGACAGCCCTCCCATAAGGAGAAGGCTTCCTGGCTCCAACGACTGAGACAGCCGGCCCTTTTAATGCTTCGACCTTTCCCGCACAATAAAGGACGAAAGGGGGGTCAAATGTTTCTCTTAAATATTCAGGATAATCTACATCTTCTACTGTAAGAATGCAACATCCTTTTCGCTCTAGCCTTTCTATCTCCCGACTTGCTCGATCCAGAATCTTGGACGAAGTAAGAGCCTCTGCTCTCTCTTTCTCTATGCCTAGAGCTATGAATTCCCCCCTGCGGGCTTTAAAAGCATCCGCAAGATTTGGAAAATGCTCAACGATCTTCTTGGCTTCTCTGAGACATTCAGCCAGAACCAGATTTAAAGCAACCCAATACTTTCGGCTATCTTCCACCTTTACTCAAGCACACTGTGCAGGAGGAATGGCGAAAATGGGAACGTGAGTGTAAGAGATAACCTTCTCGGTCGTACTCCCCAAAAAGAATCGCTCTAGCTTACTCTGGACGCAAGTGGAGATGACGATGAGATCAAACTTATGGGTTTCAGCGTAATCAACGATTCCTATCGAGGAGTTGATCGCCCGGTAGACTTCCTCCTCAACTTTTATATCAGCCTTTTCTCTCTTTTTTCTCTTCTTAAGCCTTTTCAGGAGAGATGTAAAGAGTTCATCCAGAACTTGAGGTGAAAATTCAAAGTCATGAAGCTCGAGGATATGAAGGAGCGTGAGGTCAGAGCCAAATCCTTTGGCAAGCTTCCAGGCAAAATCCCTCTCCACTTCCTCTTGCCCGGAAAAATCTGTAGGAACAAGAATTTTTTTAAACTGAGGCTTTCCTGCCTTTTTCTTAGTCACAAGGATAGGAACAGGGGAATTCCTTAAAACATGATTGGCAACACTCCCAATGAAGAGTTTTTCTATCGCAGACATTCCTCTTCTTCCTATGACGATCAGATCAACCTTTTCCTCTCCTGCAGTCTCTATGATCTTTTTCGAAGCGTTACCTTCCTTGACGATGATTTTGAACGGAATCCCTTTGGCTTTCTTTATCGTCTGAAGCCTCTTATCTGCCTCTTTTCTCATATCATCCACTCGTCGAGCCAGTTCTCCCCTGATGACATAGGCTGTATCGTAAAGAACCGGAGAAAAATCAGGAACAATGTGGAGAGCCACGATTTTGGCCTTGAAGGCTTTGGCAAAAGCATCTGTGTAGAGCAGGGCTTCCTGAGCTTCATCCGAAAAATCCGTCGCCCAGAGAATCTTTTTCAAGAAATCAGACATTTCTCTCTCC
>DAOUYU010000123.1 GCA_030673995.1 Candidatus Aminicenantota bacterium | reverse complement strand
TTAAGGAAAAAACGGAAAAAAGGGGGACAGCGGAAAAAAGGGGACAGGCTACTTTTTTCTTAAATAGTTGCCTGTCCCCTTTTTTCTAAGGAATAGACGGAGCAGGCAGGAAAAATGTTTGACCTTTTAAGAATTGTCCTCATCGTCCTGGTTATCCTCTTTTTGATTAAAAAGAAATGGGATCTTGGCCTGGTTCTTTTTGTGGGAACTCTGTTAATAGCTTTAGTTTTTCGCCTTCAATTTAAAATTTTTCTTCGTAACGTACTGGAAGCTCTAGTATCCGAAGATACACTCAGCCTTGCCGGTATAATTTTGCTGGTGCTCTACATCGGAACACTCCTCCAAAACAGGGGGAATTTCAAAAGGATGGTCGATTCTCTCAAGAATCTGATTCCAGAGCCCCGGCTCATTTTAGCCCTTCCTTCTGTTTTTATCGGTCTTCTTCCTATGCTTGGAGGAGCCTTAATGTCTGCTCCGATTGTGGAAGAGGCTGGCCAGCGCTGGAATCTGACGCCAGCCTGGAAAACCTTTCTCAACTATTGGTTTCGTCATATCTGGGAATATTGCTGGCCTCTTTATGTCAATGTGATTCTTGCTGCGGCTATCCTTCAGATTCCCGTAAAAAAAATTGCATCTGTTCAGTTCCCCTTCACGATCCTGGCAGTGGCTTTGGGTTTGGTTCTCCTTTTCAAGAATGTTCCTGCTCTTTCCCGGGAGAAAAACGACCAGAGTTTTCTTAGGAATGTATTCACTCTCTTTTTAAGCATTTGGCCTATTTTTTTAGCCATTATTTTCATTTTTGTCTTCAAGCTCAGTATGCTCGTCTCTCTTGCTGTCGTTTTTTGTTTAACGCAAGTCTTGTTCCGGCTACCGATCAAGGAACGACTGAATATTATCTGGAAAAGTATCTCTTTAAATACAGTATTTCTTGTGGCCTCAGTCATGGTCTTTAAAAAAATACTCGAAGTTTCAGGCGCTTTAAGTTCTTTGACCCGTATTTTCCCTCCCGAAGGTGTCTCTGCTTATCTATTGCTCTTTACCGTGCCTTTTTTTCTTGGCCTGTTAACCGGGATCAATCATGCCTATGTGGGGATTTCTTTCCCCTTGCTCCTTCCGATTTTCGGTTCTGGAAATCCAGATATGATTTTAGTCTTATTTGCTTATGTCAGTGGCTTTGTCGGAATACTTCTCTCGCCAGCTCATCTGTGTTTGTTTTTGACTGTAGACTACTTCAAGGCAGACCTTCGCGATGTTTATAAAATTTTGATATGGCCTGTTGCTTTTATCTTTGTTGCGGCATTTCTGGTATTATTCTTCTTTCGAATAGTGTAATACTCATTTCGAATAGTGTAATACTCAAATAGGAGTTTCAAATGAGACAGGAAACAAAACGGCTGTATTTTGAAAATCCAGACCAGGTTGAATTTGAGGCTCGAGTCATCAGGAAAATAACCCATGAGCAAAAACCGGCTTTGATTCTTGACCAGACCTGTTTTTATCCTGAGTCGGGAGGGCAGCCCTGCGATAAAGGCCAAATAAACGGAATCAATGTTCTTAAGGTCGTGGAAGATAAGGAAGAGGTCGTGCACGTTGTTGAGAAAGATGTTTCTTCAAAGAAGATCGAAGGAAAAATTGACTGGGAGAGACGTTTCGACCATATGCAGCAGCACTCGGGCCAGCATATTCTTTCCCAGAGTTTCTATGAGCTTTTTGAAGCGGAGACTCTTTCTTTTCATCTAGGAATAGATTCTTCTACCGTTGAGATGGATTTAAGAAAGATTTCAGAAAAGGAGGTTGAAAAGGTCGAGAATCGGGCAAACGACATTATTTTTCAAGATAGGGAGATAAAATCCTACTTCGTTCCCGAAGAGAAGATCAAAAGTCTTCCCTTGAGAAAACCCCCCCAAAAAAAGGGATTGATTCGGGTCGTTGAAGTCTCAGGTTTTGATTACTCCGCATGCGGAGGCACCCATGTCCGCAGGGCAGGTGAAATAGGGTTGATCAAGATTCTCAAGGGAGAAAGAATCAGGAACAATGTCAGGCTGGAATTTGCCTGCGGTAAAAGAGCCTTTGAAGATTATTCATGGAAGAGCAAGGCTCTTTATCAGCTTTCCAGCAGGTTTTCTGCTCATGAACGAGATATTCTTGCTTCTGTCGAAAAGCTCTTTTCAGATTTAAAGTCTCAAAAAAGAATAAACAGGAAGTTACAGGAGAAAATGACGCGGTACCTGGCTCAAGAATTTATTGGGGAGGCGAAGGGAAATATAATCAAGCAGATTTTTACTGATAAAAAGGCGGAGGAAGCGAAATATCTGGCTTTGAACATTATAAATAAAGGGGATTTTGTTGTGCTCTTTGGCATAAAAGGAGAAGAAAGGGGACATCTGGTCTTAGCCTGCTCTCAGAGTCTGAATATAGATATGAGAGAGATTGTTCCTGCAGTCTCTTCCTTGATCAAAGGGAAGGGAGGCGGGAGTCCTTCTCTGGTTGAAGTTGCGGGAGAGGGAGTCGAAAACCTTGAACTCGCACTGTCAAAAGCAGAGGAATACGTTAAACAAAAAATGCCATAACTTATTCGTATCTCAAAGAAATAATCGGGTCTAATTTGGCTGCTCTTCGAGCAGGAAAAATCCCGAAGAAAAGGCCTACAGAGACTGAGACAAGCAGTCCAAGGATGACCGACCACAGTGTTACAGAAGCGGGCAGAGGAGTTGCGGTTTTGACAAGAAAGGCAATACCGAATCCGATAATCACCCCCATAGCTCCTCCAATTCCGGTTAGAAAGATAGCCTCAATCAAAAACTGCTTGAGAATATCCGATGAGCGGGCTCCGAGGGCTTTGCGTATTCCGATCTCACGGGTTCTCTCTTTAACAGAGACAAGCATGATATTCATGACCCCGATCCCACCAACCAGAAGGCTGATGGAGGAGATGACGATCATCACCAGGTAGACGGCTCCTGTAATCCGATTGTAGAGACCAACAAGAGTATCTTGAGTGTAGATGGCGAAATCATTGGGTTTTCCGAACCCGACTTTTCTTCTGCTCCGGAGCAAGTTGATTATCTGTTCGATGGTCTCCTGGATGTAGCCGTGTTTTGTGGGTATGGCTACGATTTCGAGTCTTTCTAGTGTGTAGGGAAAATACTTCATGAGTGTTGAGATGGGAATTCCGACCCAATTATCCTGGCTCTGCCCGAATATACTGCCTCTTTTCTGAAGGACACCCACCACGGTGAATTTTTCAGGGCCGACCCTTATCTCTTTCCCCAGTGCATTGAGATGAGGAAAAAGTATTTCGTCTAGCTCCGCTCCAAGAACACAGACTTTGGTGCGGTGAGCAATATCGGATTCTATGAGGAATCGTCCTTTTTCAGGGAGGTAGACAGAGAGAACCTGAGGCCATTTTTCGTTCATTCCTAAAATAAAGGCATCCAGATTTTTCTTGTTCCGGTATTTGATCGGAAGGCTCTCGGAAAAGTCCGCAACAAGGTCTACAGCCACAGCTTTAACCAGGGAACATTCTTTCTCAATGGCCGCGGCATCTTCAACCGTTAAATCTTTCCTTTGTCTTTCTTCTTCGGAACGGCGGCCTATTTGAATAGGATCGTATTTGCCGACGAAGATCAGATCTGAGCCCATGGATTCGAGTTCACCGAGAAAAGTCCGGTTTATGCCCTGGATAATAGAAACCATCCCGATGACGGTCATTACACCGATCATGATCCCCAGCAGAGTTAAAAAGGAGCGGAGTTTATGCGTCTTGATGGAGTCGAAGGCCATCTGGGAAATTTCTTTCAGGATCCCCAATCTCATTATTCAGACCTCAGTGCTTCGATGGGATTGAGCTTTGCCGCTTTATTGGCGGGATAAATGCCGAAAAAGATGCCAACAGAACCTGAAAGGAGAATGGCGACAACGATGGAGCTGGGTTCAATGCTCGAAGGGATTGAGGTAGCGGCTGTGACGATCTTGGCGATGATAAAGCCTATGAAAATTCCGATTATACCCCCAGTAGTAGAAAGAGCAGCAGACTCGATCAAAAACTGGAATAATATGTCCAGACGGCGTGCTCCCACAGACATTCGGATGCCTATTTCCTTTGTTCTTTCGGTGACAGCGACGAGCATGATATTCATGATAACGATGCCTCCTACCAGGAGGGCAAGGGAAGAGATGGCAATCATGGCAAAATAAATGCTTGCCGTTGCTGTTTTGTATATCCGGATGAAAGTCTCTGAACTCCGGAAAGAGAAGTCATCGGGATCTTTGAATGAAAGATGCCGTCTGGAACGAAGGATCGTTCTCACTTCCTCCTGAGCTGTTTCCATCTGTTCCTGGGAAGACGTGTGAACATTGATATCGATGCTTCTTCTTGAGCCGTATATTTTATGGAATGTAGTGATAGGGATCACAACATAGTTATCCTGGCTCATTCCCAGAAGCTTTCCTTTCTTCTTGCCGAGGCCGATGACCAGGAAGTTATGGGGACCGATCTTTATTCGCTTCCCCAGAGGATCAAGATAGGGAAACAGTTCCTCTATGATATCTGCTCCAATGATACACACATACCGGGAGTGCTCTTCATCTTCTCTTCGAATCTGCCGTCCTCTTTCCAGCTCCAGGACTGAACCGATCATGTGGTCAAGATGGGTCTGCCCGCTTATCCGGACATCTTTAATGTACTGATTTCCGAACTTTACCGTCCGGTTTGTGTCTACAGAAGCTCCCACTAATTCGCAGGATTCACACTGCTGCTGAAGGATTCTCATGTCATCAAGAGTGAAGTTCTTTCTTTTGAGCATTTCTCTCCATTCGCTCAGAGATATTGCGCCCATGTTGAATTTTGAGACCGAAAAATCGTTGGCTCCAAAAAAAGCAAATTCGGTATAGACAAAGTTGTTAAGGCCCTGGATGATAGAGACAACAGCGATTATGGTGAAGACACCGATGATGATGCCCAGCAGCGTCAGGAACGTTCTTAATTTACTTGTCCAGAGAGAACCCATGGCCATAGAAACGGATTCGCCTATATTAACTCTAGCCATTGTCTTTATTCATATTTTACAGTATATGATACGGAAGAGGGAAGTAAAGGTTTTGGAGGATAGCCTCGCTCCCCTTCAGGTTTTTAACGCCTTTCTCTATTCACTCTTCTTGGCGGCTGCGTAACTCGCTCCGCTCAGACATACTCGCCGCCCGACTCCGTCGGGTCCCCTCGAAGAGCGAACATCGAAGGCTAAACCTTCAATGGTCGCTTCGGCTATCCCCCAAAACCTGGTAGTGAGAAGAGAGAAGAGGAACCATGCCTGCTCAGCCTTGCTCACGGTTTTCTACACACTTAGCCTCCGCTTATGCCCTCTTTTTTTTATGACTTCGTCAGCTTCCCTCGAAAACCGAGCGCCGAAGGCTAAACCTTCAATGGTCGCTTCGGCTATCCCCCAAAACCTGGTAGTGAGAAGAGAGAAGAGGAACCATGCCTGCTCAGCCTTGCTCACGGTTTTCTACACACTTAGCCTCCGC
>DAOUYU010000020.1 GCA_030673995.1 Candidatus Aminicenantota bacterium | reverse complement strand
GGAGCTCCCAGCCACTTGTAGGGACTGGTAGCGAAAAAATCCATTCCCAATTTTTTCATATTGAGATTCAGCATTCCTATCCCGTGAGCACTATCGGCAAGAACAAGAACTCCCCGCTCATGAGCCATTTCGCTCAATTCTTTGAGCGGAAAGATGAGTCCTGAAATATACACAGTATGACTGATACTGATGACTTTAGTTCTGGGGGTTATAGCTTTATCAAAAGCATCTACGATTTCAGAGACACTTTTTGGAGGAAGTCCGATAGGAACATTTTTGATTTTAATTCCGTACCTTTTTTCTTTGAGCTTCCAGGGATGGGTCCCGCCAGGGTGTTCCATGTTTGAAAGAAGCACCTCATCCCCTTCCTCTAAATCCAGGCCATTGGCCACAAAATTCATCCCTTCTGTCGTGTTTCTTGTGATAACGACTTCATCTGGAGAGGCGTTTATAAACCTCGCCAGCTTGGCCCGAACGTCTTCCTTCTTCCTGGGCATAAAATTGTAAACATCAAAAGGATTAGTGACCTGAACTTTAAAATGCTTTATCAGTGTGTTAAAGACAGGCTTGGGCATGGGCCCAACCGTTCCGTTGTTCATCATGATAAGCCCGTCCTTGAAAAGAAAATGTTTGCTCAAGGCATCCCAGTAAACTCCATCTGGAGCTTCATCCTCAATGTATTTCTGATTCAGAGAAGTAATACTTTGATAAACAGAAGCGTTTAACCTGGTTAATGCAGAAATTGAAAGAGCTGAGCCGGCAAGAAAATATTTAACAAAATCCCTCCGTGAAAGGCCCTTGAAATGATCTTTTAATTCCGATTGTTTTATTTTGTCCATTTAAACCCTCTCCTCCCGAATTCCCCTCATTTTATGCATATTCTCTTTTACCTGTCAAATCATTTAAGTCATACCCTCCAAATTGTTATGCCTTATAGAATTCCTTTTATGACGAAATAAAAATGAAAGGAACCTAAATGTTAAGGGCTTAAATATCTGACCTTAAGGCAAAACTGGCAAAAATCTTTCTCGCCTGAACCTGGCTGAGTATCCCTCTGACAATCAGGATGTATCTCTTAAAACGGGAAATAAAAATGAGTTTTCCCTTGCCGTCTCTCACCTGAATGAGTTCCTCTTTATCGAACATAAAGTCTCTGTATCTCGGACTTCCCTCAAAGCCAACCTTCGCCTCATCGAATCTCTTTTGGCATTCATTATCATTCTTATATTTGATTATATAGAAGCTATAAACTTCCCTATAATCCCCCTTTATTCCCTTATCAATACCGAAAACATCCCGGGCAAAAAACGGATAGCTGTTGTATAAGCCCAGGTTTCCTTTGAAGTACTTTATGCTCTGGGTTAGCAAATCTTTTTTTGGCAGAAAGGAAACAAGAGGAGGTTTCTTCCCGCTGATTTTAATTTTTGCCTCCACCGCTCGAGCAATTTTTTGCAATCCTTTTATCGTTCCTTCATCTTCATCAAACCCGGTGAGTGTTATTATGAACTTCCCTTTCCAGAAATTCATATAATAATCTGCAAGCTGGGCTTCATCTCCCAAAGCCAGCTCTTCGCCTCCTGGATTGGTCTTGAATGTATACATTCCGTAGGCGCTTTCAGGATTTGACATCTCGAAAATTTCAAGAGAGATAGATTTCTTATTCTTGTTCAAAAAATCCTGGACGATGACCTGTTTAAAGCCATATTCGTGGTATATCTCAGCGCCGCCGTTGATGTATGTGAACAGATCTTCCCCTACATATATCTGGGGTAAACCATCCCCTTTCCATCCGCCTGTTTCAGCCTCTCCTGGCAAGTACAGCCGTAGATCTTTATCCGGGCTCAAAAGTCCTTCTGAAGAATGGAGAAAAAGAAATAAACCGGGTATAAACAACAGAATCCCTAAAATGAGCTTTTTAATCATGGATATAGAGATGTTTTCTCCAGCCATTCATACTATGACTTCTTTAATCTTCTTCTTCTTCAGATCAATCTCCCCGAGTTTGTGCTCGTATCCTTTATTGATCATTATAATATCCTCGGGTTTCATTCCCCATAGTGTCGTACAGTAAGCGTCAATAGCTACTCTATCCACTCCCACTACTACCTTTTGAGGCTTTATGATATTCCCAGGACCAAAAGGGCCGCCGGTAGTGATGAATTCAGTAGCATCCACAATACAAAGAGTCGGCTTAATAACCGAATTCAGATCTGCTATACACTGATCCAAAAATTCGATGGAACTTCTGTTCGTTCTCCAGCCTTCTTTATGGAAAGATCTGTTGCTCTTACGGGAATTCAATCCCATCAAGTTTTTCATGGTTCCGGTGAATTTGTTCCCGGCATGGTCTTTGGTAATGGGCATATTGATAAAGACGTCATTATTGAAGAACTCTTTCATGATTCTTGCCTCTTTGAGCGCTTTGCCTTTAGGTATCGGGATCGTAGTGAACAGGGTCTCATTATCCCTGTCAATCAATTTTAAATTCGCTCCTTCCTCTTCAATTACCTGTGCTAATCCCGCTCCTTCCCAGTTCTTCCTTGGCAGCAAACTGAGACAGTTAATCTCCCCAGCGCCGGCCTTTTTGCACATGCTTATAGCAGCACGGAGTAATATCGGTTTGGTGAATGCTCCTGGGTTTCTGCTTTGGACGTTGGCAAGAATGGCCACTTTAGATTTTTTCTGTACAAATTTCTTTATTCCTCCAAGAAGTTCTACTGCCCTGATGGTATTTTTAAAATAATCATTCCCCGAGACCACCGCTATATCGATTTTCTCTCCAGCAGAAGCATGGATTGAACCATCCACGAGTTGGTAAATAAAGCTGCTTCCTACGGCAGTTGAAAATCCGATTTTTGCACTTTTTTTGACGAATTCTCTTCTTCCAATTTTTACTGTCATGAGGACACTCCTTCTCTTATTTTTTTTAGATTCTCTCATAATTATCTTAACAAATAAAGAGATAAAGAGAGGGACGTTTCCCAACGTCCCTTTTTTTCTTGGTTTCAGATTTATAAGTTACGAGATTACTTTCCGGCTTTAGCTAGTATGATACTTCCCTCTTCAACTTTGATATCATGGGCAATGACACGACATTTGGCTTTTAAGAGAAAAAATAAAGGCCGGTCCTCATCTGAGAGGCCTTCATAATTTCCCTGCCCTTTACTTATTATCAGGTCCGCTGCACGGTAGATTTTCAGGAACTCATCAGAGCAATATTTTAAAACGGTGCCCGGTGCGTCACAACCGGAAGTCATAACCTCAGCCACTTCGTCTATGCCGGAAAGGAGAGCATCCTCTCGAGTCGCATCATTGATGACAGGGCTTTCTCTTACAACATAAATGACGGGCTTGGTGAACTCTTCAATAAGAAGACGGTCAAAGACTGTCTCACCAGCATTGTCTGCCAGGTAGAGAATTCTTTTTGCGCTTTTCAGTCCCCTGCAAAAATCAACATAATGATTTATCGAAAAATCCTGAGAGAGAATTGTCTTGATGTCACGTTTTAAATCAAAATCGGCATTTGCCCCAAAATCAATGACATTTCCGGCAATAGAAAGCCTGATAGCAGTCATCAATCTGTCCTTCGAAGAGTCAATTACCTTCTTCATTTCAGGATAAAGGGAAAGAGCCTGCTGGATGCAGCTTTCCTTAATCTGCTGGAATGGATCCTTTAGACCCGTTATCCTGGAGATTATCTTGTAAACTTCCCGTCCTATTTCAGGAGGAGTCGCTCCAAAAGGGATTTCAGGGAGGGACAGGCCGACCTGATTCAGTATTTCCCATATTTTCTCCTCATCCGAAGTGATCATCCTTGATGTTTTAAGTGCCTGTGTAAAAAAACAGGGATAGCAATCCAAGTAGGCTCTCATTATTCTTCTTTTAATCCATCATCCACAATTTTTCTATGGCTGGAGAAAACAATGCCCCTTGCCACACTTCGGACAGTATCTCAACAATCTTCTCTTCATTTTTGTTGATAACCTAGTATCTTCAGTTTGAGATGGCCCACAATCTCAGAAATAGCTTGAGCCATTTCTTTGAATATATCTTCGTCAAGCAGGCTTCGCCCAAATTTGATATGAGTGGCATCCGTATAATATTCACCACTTTTTTTGTCTACAGCCAACCACTTGGCATCCAGGTTGATCCATCGGCCTACATAGACTTCGGGCCACATATGATAAACAAATATCCCGTGGGCATACATGATTCCTACAGCAGCCCTTGCTGGAATTCCTACAGCTCGACAGAGCCCAACAGTGATCACTGTATGTTCTGAACAATCCCCTTCTCGATTTTTCAAGACTTCTTTGGTTGTAGCAAAACCCACATCATAATTGGGCAATATCTCCGCTTTGACCCATTCGGCAATCTTCTTGGCAGCCGCCCACGAATTTCGCTCTCTGCCAACAATTCCTTTTGCCACCTCTTCAATTCCTGGATCATCCGCTTGACAGAACGAAGTCGCTTTCAAAAATATGCGAAATTTTTCATCCTCAACAGGAAAAAGGATGGCCTCTCTTTCATGGAATATCTGGGAGTTCGTCTGCACTACAGCATAATCTTTTCCAATTTCCAATATTTTTTGACTTCCGTCATCATATGGGAAATTCTTAATTTTATCCAGAGAGATCCCGCTGAGTTTGAAAGTAGCACTTTGAATTTCCCGGGGATTCTTAAAAGTTATGTTAGGTTTTATGATGGTGGAAAATGCGATATCGAAGTTCTTTTCTGAAATCTCAAGAGCCTTTTCTTTGGGCATCCGGATGGACGTAGTGGAGGCAATGCTTGTCTGGTTTATGATTTTCCAAATCTCCCCATTCTCATCAATCCACGAATCTATCGTGATAGGAATCACATAAGTGGATTTTTCCTTTACATGCCACAAATTCATCATATTCCCTAATATGAGCACATCTTCTTTCCCCACCACCTCAAAGCTGCAATCAGTAAGAGAACGAGACAGCATATCCAGGATTTTAAAATTGCATTTCTTTCCGGGCTTTAAATAACCCTCTCTAGTAAATTTTTCCAGAGGGGTTCCAAGGTAAAATTCTTCTTCATATGGTAATTCTTTTAAAACCTTATCTTGAGACATAAACACAATCTTGTTCGAATCAATCACAGCTTTCAAGATACTCTCACTTTCTGACATTTTCATCCTTATGAGACATTCTAAGGGTTTGCCGTTCTTATCATACAGCGATTCCTGCCTGGTGGTTATCTCTACAGGATTCCCTCCCAGGCGCGAAACCTTCATCCAAGACTTTCTGAAGTCCCTTCCGTACTTTTTTCCATCTTTTATTAAGGAAAATTCTTGACTGTGGCTGTAGCCGACTTTCACCCCGTTCATATAAACTCCCATCCAGGACTCAGATGATTTCTCTTCTTTTGTTTCTTCAGATTGAGCATTCTTCTCAGGATAAACCTCTGCCTCCATTCCAAAAAACGGATAAACCAGAAAAACACAGAATGGTAATATCCCCAATAATCTCCGGTTCTTCAACTTCATCCTCCTTTTCTTATTTTACCAGTGAAAGGGGACAAAAAAAAGGGGACAGGCTACTTTTTTCTAAAAAAGTTGCCTGTCCCCTTTTTTCTTGGAGTGATTTTCTAATAAATAGGGGGACACTAGTGAGCCTGCCCCCTTTTTCCATGTGTCCCCTTTTTACTTGGAGTGATTTTTGAGGCCGATGAAAAGGTGGAAAAATGGGGACTATCCCCGTCTTCTTAAACTCTTTTCTCTGTGATTTTCTTCGAATCCAACAGATATTCTAAAGATAGATTAAGTGCTTCTAAATCCAGAGGCTTGACAAAGAAATGAGAAATGGAGAGGCGGCTTAATTCATCCATTTCAACCAAATCTGGAAAGGAAGAAATCAAGATGACTTCTCCTCGGTAGCCTGATTCCCTGAATTTGGCAACCATTTCCAGTCCGGTCAGATCCGGCAATTTTATATCGGCAATGATTAAATCTATCTTGGCTTTTCTAAAACGCTTTAAAGCCTCTTGAGAATCTCTTGCGAGATAGACGTGATAGCTGTCATTGAGAATCAGGAAAAAAGTCTTCCTGATGGACTCATCGTCATCTACAACTACGATCTTTTTGGGACGCATTTTTCTCTCTCACCTCACTTTAATTCTAGCAATCCTGTTGAACACGATTTAACCAGCATGTTTTGTGCCAACTGAAAAAAAATGCCTTCGGCAAAGAAACAATTCCATAAGCGGGAAAGTATGTCAATGAGTTAAAATCTGAAGAATTGGATAGTATTTATCTAGTTGATAACAAATATGATAGAAGGAATAATATTTCCTTTATCAAATGAAGGCTAAAAACAGGTCTTTTGAAATAATGAATGAATAAAAATCTAATCAGATCTTTGAAAATTCAAATGAAAAAAATGTTTACATCAGGTAAAAAGCGTTTACAATTTCGCAGAAGAAGGGACGTTCCTTTTTTCTAAACTTTGAGCTGATATTCCTTTATTTTTTTATCCAGAGTGGGACGGCTTATCTGCAACATCTGGCTTGCCCGGGTTTTATTGCTTTTAGTGGCTTTCAGGACATGATGGATGTAGTTCTTCTCTATTTCCGTCAAAGGAACAAGTTCCTTTAGAAAGAGGCTCTTCTCACCGGTTTCAAGAGGCAAATTTTCTTCAAGGATAACATCACCTTTGGCCAGGATGACGGCGCGGGTTAAGGCATTCTCCAGCTCTCTAACATTCCCTCTCCAGGGGAGATTCATCAGAAGCTTCATAACTGATGGAGGAACTTTTTTCACATTTTTTCGAAGCTCCCGGTTTATTTTCTCCAAAAGATAGGCTACTAAATCAGGAATATCCTCTTTTCTCTCATTAAGTGAAGGCAGGATTATCTCAACCACCTTCAAACGATAGTATAGATCTTCCCTGAATGTTCCTTTTTCAATCAATGATTTTAGATTCTGATTGGAAGCCGCTGTTATTCTTGCTTCTGTCTTCAAGACTTTTTCACCGCCAACTTTCATAAAATCTCTCGTCTCGATCACTCTCAACAGCTTTGACTGGAGATTGGGAGAGACATCGCCGATCTCATCCAAAAATAATGTTCCTTTGCCAGCTATCTCAAACTTTCCTCTGGTTTCATAAACAGCATCTGTAAAGGCCCCTTTGACATGGCCAAAGAGTTCACTTTCTAACAATGTATCTAAAATAGCTGAACAATTGATGACAATAAAAGGCTCCTCTCTAAAAGGGCTGTTATAATGTATCGCTTTGGCAACCAATTCTTTCCCTGTCCCGCTTTCACCATTGATAAGAACATTGGCTCTTGAATTGGCAACAGAACCGATGAGTTTGAACACCTCTCTCATCTGGGAAGAATGACCAATGATGTTATCAATCGTGTATTCTTTTTGTTTCTCTTCTACCAAGTAGCTGATTTTATCTTCCAGGCTTCTTATCTGGAAAGCTTTATTAATTGTCAAATCAAGCTCGACATAATCAAGGGGCTTAACCAAGTACTCAAAAGCTCCAAGTTTTATAGCTTCTACCGTAGTCTTCATATCATCATAGGCAGTCATAATGATAATATAAGCGTCCCTGTTCTTGTCTTTTATCTTACTTAAAACCTCAAGCCCATCCATATCCGGGAGACGAATATCCAATATGACTAAATCAGAAAAGCTCTCCTCATATTTTTGAAAACCTTCCTCTCCATCTTCAGCCTGGAGGACTTCATATCCCTCTTTTGCCAAATGGGAGGAAAGGGTCTTTCTGATCAAAGGATCATCGTCTATGACTAAAATTGATTTCATTTGACTTCCTCACAGGGGATTAGAATTTCAAAGGAAGTGCCTTTTCCTTTACATTCTTTAACTCTTATGGACCCCTTGTGCTGCTCGATGATTTTTCGAGCATTGGGCAGGCCCAAGCCGATTCCAGAAGATTTAGTCGTGTAGAAAGGCTCAAAAATAACATCCCTGTCTTTTTCCGGAATTCCACAGCCATTATCTATGATTTCAATCTTAATCTTATTGACCGGCTGCTCTTCAAGAAGAGAGAGAGAAAGCTTTATTTTCCCCTCTTCTCCCAAAGCTTCAGCGGCATTGCGAAGGATGTTTAAAAAGAGCTGTCTTAATCTATCACCATCCACGAGAACCTGAGGCAATCCCTCCTGGAATTTTTTTTCAAGAACGATCTTCTTTAACGCTAGAAAGTCAGCTATCATTTTTACAGATTCCTCAAGGATCTGTTCGATAGAAAATCGATCTAAATTAAGCTCTGAGACTCGAGTAAAATCCAGAAGCTCTTTGATGAATTTCTCCATCTGACTTATCCCCTCCTGGGACAGGCTTATATGTTCTTTTTCTGCTTCATTCAATCGATCACTCTGGATGAGCTTCTGGACGTTCAATTTGACAGATGTCAGTGGATTTCTTATCTCATGGGCAATACCAGCAGAGATGCGGCCGATGGATGCCAGTTTTTCGGCCTGAATCAATTTTCTGTTGGCTTCCTCCATTCTTCTTCTTGTCAGGAAAAGCTGGCGGCTCATTTCGTTAAAACTCTGAGCTAAATCTCCGATTTCGTCTCTTGAGCCGATAGCAATCTCTTGAGAAAACTCACCTCTGGATATTTTTACTGTGGCCTCCACCAGTTTTTTCAAGGGCTCCGTAATTCTTCTCGATAACCATGCCGCTCCCAAAATTCCAATCACAAGTCCCACAAACACGATCAAAATCAATCTCATGCGAGTATCTTGAATCTCAGCCTCCACTTCCTCCAGCGAAAGACCGATTTTTATTGAACCCCAGCTTTTAGGTGAGCCTTTAACAAAGATAGGCACTTCCACTTCGAGAATGCTCAGAATTTTTTCCGACTCCCTGTCCTTTAATTTTTTTCTATCGAAGAAGAAACTCTGTTCGTTGACTTCCCCTTCAATAAGGCTGGCCCTGTAAGTCTCATCGTAGTTATTTATGAACTCAGTTGCTACATAATATTTTTTATTGGGACGGTAAAAAATTATATAAATGACTTCATCGTCTGGTTGATTTTCGATGTTTATCTTAATCTCCTCTTCTTCCCAGAAAAGGACCTCATTTAAGTTCATTAGGGCAATATACTTAGCAATTGTAACACCTTTCGTCTTCTGTTCATCAAAAATGGCTTTTTTTTCTCTTTGCTCGATAACAAAAAAAGTTAACACCGCGAGTATGATAAGTAGACTGATTACGGAAAGCATGAACCTTACGCGGAGGGACATATGAAATCGCATTTTTATTCCTTTATTTATCTATCCAGGCTATTTATCCAGCCATATTTTTTTAGTATCCAGGTGATAGAAACCCAGAGGAGGAACTTCCACTCCCCTGACATATGGCTGTATGGCAATCCTGTTTTGAAGCGTAAAAAGAGGAAAAGCCGGAACATCAGAGATTAAAATCTGCTCAATTTTATGAAAAAGATTTATCCTCCTTGTCCTGCTTTTTTCAATCTCAGCTTCCTGCAAAAGCCTGTCCAATTCGGGATTGGAATAGCGGAAAACATTAAAAATTGATTTTGAGAAAAAGAGAGGCCGGACGATATCATCAGGGTCAGGAAAATTCATCAATCTTCCGCTGTAAACCAGATAGGGTTTTGCGATATTCTTTAGCTCCTCTAAAGATCTATAGTAATGTATTCTTAATCTTATCCCTAAAGCATCAAGCTGCTTTCTGAGTTCTCTGTAGATTTTATGCTTTAAATCTGTTCTTGGCAAACTGACGAGAAAGGTCAAAACAGGAAACTTATTTTCGGATGAAAAACCCGCTTCCCGAAGCATGTGTTTTGCTTTTTCCACATTAAAGGTCACTTCGTCATCTTTGGGCAAAAATCCTTGCAATCTTGGGGGAATATAATTATTCGTCACTTGATGCAGGTATCTCACATCTGAAACGGCATGGACAACTTCTACTTTATCTATGGCACAGGAGACGGCTCTTCGCACAATCAGCCGATCAAGGGGAGGGATGTGGCAGCTCATTCCTAAAAACATTTTGTGAAGTAAGCCATCCTGAAAAATCTGAAAATCCGCTTTGAGCAATCTGTCTGTGAGGACAAGAATAGAATGTATCTCTCCATTGAAAAAATGGTCGAGGGTGAAATGAGGACAGAATTCCACCGCATCCAAATAGGGCTTGCCACCAAAATATTCCTCATTTCGAATCATGCGGACTCCAGCAATATCCAACCTTGTCGTTCTTATCCAATAATCAAACTTGAAAGGTCCGGTGCCTGATGGCTTATAGAAAAACCCTCTTTCTTTATCAAGAACAAGATCCTTAGGAAGAATTTTACAAAAGTGCATGCTCATCAGATACAGGGCAGAAACAAAAGGCTTTGTCCAGTGAATCTCGAATGTGTAATCATCTAAGACCTTAAATCCTTCAACATCTTTTGTTTTTCCCTCCCGAAAATACCTAGCACCAACCACCCGCGGCAGGAAGAACTGGTAGTAAGGGGAGTTCATCTTTTTATCGATAAGCCGTTCTAAAGAAAATTTGACATCTTCCGCCGAAAGTTCTGCTCCGTGATGGAACTTGATCCCTTTTCGCAAATAAAAGGTATATTTAGTTCCATCCGGAGAGATTTCCCAGTATTCAGCGAGATGGGGCGCTATGTTCAAATTCTTGTCGAGTCTGACTAAGCCATCAAAAAGTTGTTCTGAGATAAAAATGAAGGAATCCGGACTTGCCGGATCAAGCTCTCTTCTAAACTCATTAGTAAATGATTTAAGCCGGAAAACTCCTCCGGAGCGAGGTTTTTTGCTTCTGCCTTTTTCTCCGAAGTTTTTTAGGGGTAGTCCGAAGAATAAAACAAGAACCAGACTGAAAACTATAAACAGCTTGAATTTTTTCACCATTGTGCCTTATTTAAATGATAAATCATCCTCGAGTTTTTATCAACTTGAAGGCAAATTTTATGCCAACTCATCAGAGTAGATAATTCCTTTAATATGAGAAAGATACAGAAGATTCAGGTTGGATTAGTATTTTCTGTGTAAATTTTCTTTACAAATTCAGGACCTTGTAACAGGCTTAACCAACTGGGGAGTTAAGGCTGAAAATCTATAATCATTACCTGAGAGGAAAAAAACTTTTTTTCACCTGTTTCTTTTTGCACTTTCAATGACCTTGCTGAAGACACGCATGAAGTTACCGCCCCAGATTTTCCTGATATGCTCCTCGGAATAGCCACGGCGAACAAGTTCCTCGGTGATGTTGGGCATTTCACTGACTTCATCACAACCTTCAATTCCACCTCCTCCGTCAAAATCCGTTCCTATTCCCACATGGTCCACTCCGATGAGCTTTACGACATAATCTATATGATCGACAAGATCTTTGACTGTAGCCCGTTCCCTCGGATACTTCTCGAATATTTTCCTGTATTCTTCTCGCACTTTATTCCGCTTGGCTTCATCCTTTATTGCTCTCCACGATCCATACTTTTCTGAAAACGCTTTTATGGCTTTTTCTCTTTTGGGATTTGGTGTGGCTTTCTTTAAATAACTCGAGAGAATACAGATCTGAATGACACCTCCATTCCCGGCCAGGGCATTAAGCATTTCGTCCGTGAGGTTTCTGGCAGAGTCACATAGTGTGCGCACGCTGGAATGAGAAGCAATAACAGGAGCTTTTGTGATTCCTATTACATCAAAAAAGGATTTGTCTGACATATGTGAGACATCCACCATGATTCCCAGACGGTTGCATTCGGCTACAACTTCTTTACCGAAGTCACTCAAACCATTATCCTCGGGATTGCGTCTGTCAGTGGAAGAGTCACAAATATCGTTATCGCGGGAATGACAGAGAGTGATATAGCGGACACCTCTGTCATAATATTCCTTTATTAAAGAAAGATCTTTTCCGATGGGATATCCGTTTTCCATCCCGATAAAAGCCGCTCTCTTCCCTTTTTTTTCTAAGCGGTAAGCATCTTCAGGTATGGTTGCCAGTTCCACAAGCTTCGGGTAATCCTCACACATCTTGTGAATGGCATCTAATAAAAGGTCAGCCCTTTTCTTCGCTTTGGCATATCCCTCGGGAGTCCTGGGCCCCTGACCGATAAAGGCTGCAAAAAACTCAGCATCCAGACCTCCCTCGGCCATCCGGGGAAGGTCGATTTTTCCGCTTCCTCTCTGGCCAGGCTCATGGCGTTCTCCAATGTCCCAATCACTCCGGACCATGACCATTGGGGTGTCACAATGGGTGTCCACAGTAAGGACATTGTCGTGGATCTGTCTGGCTTTGGCCGCTAATTCTCTCTCAGCAACCTGTCTGGGAGCACAAGATGCCAGTAAAAAGCATATGACGGATAAAACCGCAACACACTGTATCCCTTTTACTCTTTTCATGAATAACTCCTTTTTTTATACGAAGATGCCTTCATATAGTATTTTAAAACTTACCATCCATCTTGAACTCTGCACTATCAAACCAGTCCAGGGGGTTTTCACTTCTTCTTTATTATCATACATTTATATTAAAAATCAATAACTTAGTAAAAATACGGTTAAAGATAGTTAATCAAAGTTAAGCACGGTTTGGTCACAATATGGTCATAGTGGGAAAAGGCAAATAAACCGGTTTGCTTGTTTCGGGTAGGACCTTCGCGGCACTTAGGCATATTAAAGAGCTATTTCCTCCCAAGGCAGGTTATCTAAATTAATAAATTTATCAGAATGATTTGCTAGATTATTTGATCTACCTCTTGAGAAATATGCATTTTCAATATGTTTGCCAAAATCTTTTAAGAATTCTAAAACTGGAGCAAAATCACCATCACCTGAAACAAGAATTGCTGTATCATATGCATTATTTCGGGCATATCTTATCATATCAACTGTTATAAGAACATCTATCCCTTTTTCGATAGTCACATTATTTCTAATTACCAATCTTCCAAGTTTTAATTCAAAAAAAGGAACTTTCTTAATTCTATTAAAAAAGCTTTGTTGTTGAATATAACCTGTTGGATTCTCTTGTGCAATTTTTGGAGCATTGTAATAATAAATTCTTGTTAAACGTCTATTTTCCACTAAATGACTACAAAATTTTTCAAAATCAATATTAGCATTTCCTCTGTTCTCTTTTAATCCATGATAAAGATTACTCCCATCAATAAAAATTGCAACTCGTTCATTTTCATCTGATTCCATAATGACCCCTTAAAAAAAACAAGGGATTGGTTTTTCAACCAATCCCTTGGCTGCAATTATTCTGCCTTTGCGTAGCAATGGCAGGGCTTCAATTCAATCCTGTATACCTTTTGTATCCTTTTTAGATATCTCTTGTCAACCCCCCTTGGGGGTGATTTTTTAACTTTTTTATCATCCATATTAATATACGATCTTCCTCTCATTTTGGTTGCAATAATCCTTAAACATCGAATTGACATCCACATTTGCGGCATTCGTATTTTGGCCCTTCCCCTCCTAATCTTGGTATTGATTCAGCTTCGTTTCTTGGTCCAACCTTACCTTCAGCATGAAGATTACGTGGATTGGGACTATCACAAAGATTGAAGCGCTTTATTTGTACTATTGTAATTCTTAATTATTAAATATATTAAGAAAAGCCACACAATCAAAATTATGATATCTCGAATATTTAATTTAAATGCTTTAAAAACAGCGATTTTTAATAAAATCCAAGTTGTTAACGATATCACTGAGCCAACAACAGTTGCCCCAAGTCCATGAGTAAGATCAGTAATCCTATCCACATATGGAGTGCTTCCTTTAATTTCTTCTGATTTATTAATATTATTCTGCCAAAACAAGGCAGCAATAGTCCAAGCATCACGCTTTGAAAGCTTATTAGCCTTAACTTTATTGCCTGACGTCTCAATTATCTCTAGTTTATCTTTAAGTGTAGAAAAAATGTATCTATTATCAATGGCAATACAACTGTTTAAACCAAATTCATATATCCCCCAGTAAACACAGGCAAATATATACCCAAGTGCACCTGAAGCTAGAAATAATCCAAGAATTATTCCTATATCATTAAGATTCATAGATTGAAAGAAACAGAACAACTTAGAACTATCTGAAATAATTAACGCAATTAAAAGCATAATAACACTTGCCAATCCAGGTAATACAAATCGCATGAATCTTTTTACATCATTCATACTTTCCCCCTTATTTGAGAATTTCTTTCCCTTTCCATCATCTCTCTAACGAGGCAATTAACGCTCTGCGTCTTTTCTAAGTCGGGAGGCCTGGGCAGCCTGGTCTCCAGGCGCCTCTAAATTTAAATTATTCTATTAATCTTGCTTTTCCTATATTAAGAATTCGTTCACGAATAGCTACTTCGACTTTATAAATTACTGCAAAGATTTCTTCAATTCTTTCTTCTGCTTTCTCGAAATGCTTTGATTCATCTCTATTTGGATACCTAACAGCTAAAACTTGTCTAAAAGACTGTGATAAAATTTTTTCAGTATTTTCATAAACTTTCTCATCATAAAAAGGTTTATTATAATTTATGATTTTCCTAACTTCACTATAAGCCTCTGCAACAATTTGTGCTCTTTCTTTATCAATTTCAGCATCATCTTTACCTGGTTCACGATAGCCATTAATGGGAATAATCTTTTCTGTTGCTTCCTTCAAATCAACCAATTTTTTCCATAATTCTTCGTAAATCTTAAATTCCTTTTCAAATTGTAATTTGTGAATAAATTGTTCTTTTGAAAGAGATGATTTCAATTCCTCCAATTTTTTATTTAATCAACGAGGCAGCCAATATTTATTTAAAAAAAGAAATAAGACAATAATAAAAATAGCTGAAATGATGGACCATATACCTAAATATTTCCAGAGGATTTCTTTAAAAAGGCTAATTATTTCTTTTTCCATTTTAG
>DAOUYU010000097.1 GCA_030673995.1 Candidatus Aminicenantota bacterium | reverse complement strand
TATCCATAAGGATATTTTTCAAACCAGGGGATAAAGGCTGCTCCCTGGGAAAGCTCATGCATGATTTTTCCATCCTGACGCTGATGCTTCCTTATAAAGGCCAGGCCCTGACGCACCACATCGAATGAGCCAAAACTCGTCAGAGCCCAGGAGTTGAAAAAAGTATCGCCTCCAAAAAACCAGGCAAAACCGGGCCTTTCACTTCTTCCTGAAAGTCCGTAACCAGCAACCAGCCCGCTGCCCAGTTGCGGATTACATACAAAAGCCTTATCCACTGCCACTTTGGCCCACTGAAAAGCTCGATTCTAGGCTTCCTCCGGAGTTGATACAGAGAGCTGCTCCTTCTCCAATTTTTCGAAATGTTGAAACTTCTCCAGATAAAGCTCTTTAAAATTTTTCCTCAAACGAGAGTAGGTCTTTTCGGCCTGCTTCCTTCCATCATGGCTTGCAGAGACAAAAATAGGGAAAAATATCCGCTTAGAGTCTTCAGGGTCCACATGAATCTTTACCTTCATATCACCCTCGGGGAGAGCGTGTGCCGGACCTGAAGAAAACCGTTCTCCTGCTGGACTTCCCACGAGGGCAACATTTTTCCTTGTTCCCTCGGAAATAACAAAATATCTTTTCCCGGCATCCCAGTAGCTGTACTGTCCCCCCAGGCTTGCAGGCCACATAGGCTTCAGATCAGGAGTAAAGCTTGCAATTACAGAGATAGGCTTTATGGTCTCGACTGAGAGTAGGATCACGGCTCCTGATTCTCTTAAAGGAGAAAAGAAAATTTCCTCAACGGTAAAAGAAGAATGGATATAGCGGATGACAGTCTGATGGGGATAAACATCTATCCTGCTGGCCACCTCTCCACCTTCGACAAGTGCACCCGTTTCTTCAATCAAAAAGTGAAGCTTAAAATCATGAAGAACCTTATAAGGGTAGATCCAGATCTCCGCACTTCCATCCTCTGTACCCAAAATAGCGCTGTTCTGGCCAACACTGTCAAAATAGCAATGTGGTTGGACTGCACGGAAGAGGTGCAAGCCAGAGTTTTTGATAGTAGATTTATCAATGTTTTCCTTTTCAATTCCCTCAACAGAACTGAAAATAAAAAAGAGAATGCAAAAAAGAAAGAATATTTTTTTCATCCTTTTTCCTCCCTATTCAAGTAACAAGATTCAGCACCCTTTCCGACTTCCACTTCATAAACTTTTGGGCGAACAAAACCTCTTTCAGATGCTTCTTCGAGAAGTTTCTTCCTGAAAGCATCAACTCTCTCCTTCTCGACAAGAGCGATCCCAGAGCCCCCGAAGCCAGCTCCTGTGAGGCGTGCTCCCACACAACCTGAAAATTTCCGCGCCGTATCATAAAACAAATCTAGCTCGGGACAGGAGACCTCATAATCATCCCTTAAACTTTCATGAGACCGGAAAAGGAGTTCCCCCAGAAACCGAAAATCATTTTCCTTTAATGCTTCGACTGCCTCTTTTACTCTTCCGTTCTCGCTTATAACATGTCTGGCTCTTTTGAAAAGGACCTCACCCATTTTTTCCTTTCTATCTTTGAGAATGTTGAGCGTAGCCTGTTTATAGCTTTTAGCCCCGATTTTTTTTAAAAACTCGAGTGCACAGGCAGACTCAATCCGCCTTTTGTTGTATTCTGAAGAAGCCAATTTTCGCCGAACTCCACTCTCAAATACAACGATTCGAAGCTCTGCCTTATCCAGTTGAAGAGGAATAAGCTCATACTCGAGTGATTCACAATCCAAAAACATAGCCTTGTTCTTCCGGCCAAAAACTGAAATGAACTGATCCATGAGGCCGCATTTCACGCCGACAAAATCATTTTCTGCCTTCTGTGCTAACTCTGCCATTTTCTTGGGGGCAAGGCCCAGCCTGAAAAGTGTGTTTAAACCCTGAATGACCGACACCTCAAGAGCCGCGGATGAACTTAATCCTGCCTCAAGAGGAATATCGCCCCAGATGATGCCGTTCATTCCGCCAGGGGTCAGGCCTTCTTCCATCAGAATCCAAAAAATGCCTTTGACGTAATTGGCCCATTTATTTCGCTGGCAGAATGAAATATTATTTAGAGAAAACGTGTCCTTTTTTTTGAAATTTTCCGCCCAAATAAAGACTTCATCATCCTGCCTTCTGGAGGCGAGAAAATAAATCCTCAGGTTTAGGGCTGCAGGAAGGACATAACCTTGATTGTAATCTGTGTGTTCCCCGATAATATTTACCCTGCCCGGCGCAAAGGATAAAACATCTGGAGCTGAATTATAGATTTTTTTGAAGACAAGGCTTAAAGATTTTTCCATATGGAATCACATGAATTTTAAATAAAATAAAAAAGAAAAGTCAAATACGAAAGAGAATGGTCGCTGCAGTTAGTTCCCAAAACCAGCATCTCTGATAGAGCAATCAGCCTGAATTATTCATAAAAACTGCCGACACCTTCATTTATCTTCAATAATATTAACATTATAGCCCGGTTTTCAGTAAAATAAAGACTATCACTATGTTTGTTGTAATATTTCTATCAAATGTCGGCATTTTTTACCCTTCGGGCGAGCCGATCTCACCGCATCGGCTTCGTTGCAGCCCATTCGCGGTAGTTCACTACAGCTTCATGGGCTGCGGCCTTGCCGCTACAGCAATCTCGACTCGTGAATAATCCAGGTTAGTCACCACGAAATTGGAAATTTTTAAGTCAGAAAAGAAAAATTTTTAGAATTTTTCTTGAATCTGCATTATTTTTATGTCATTATTCACCTTTATTTTTGAAAAATAAATATGTTATATATGGGAGGATAATGAATGTCATCTATTTTTGAAGGACTAAAACCATCTCATCTCTGGAAACATTTCGAACAAATCCTTAAAATTCCCCACGGTTCAGGTGATGAAACAGCTTTAGGCGACTATATTATTTCTGTGGCAGAGCGTTTCAATTTAGCCTGGAAAAGAGATAATATCGGAAACGTTGTCGTCGAAAAGAAAGCAACGCCTGGTCATGAAAATGCTGAAGTAGTAATTCTCCAAGGACATATAGACATGGTCTGTGAAAAGAACTCCGATGTTGTCCATGACTTCACAAAAGACGCGATTAAAGCTGAGATCAAAGGAGACTGGATGCAGGCTATAGGAACCACCCTTGGCTCAGATAATGGAATTGGCCTTGCTGCTTCTCTCGCTATTATGGAGGATACAGACCTTGAGCACGGACCTTTAGAGTTTCTCTTCACGGTGGACGAAGAAACAGGTCTTACCGGAGCTACAAAAATAGAAGCAAATTTTCTTAAGGGGAGAATATTTCTCAATCTGGATAGCGAAGATGAGGGAGTATTTACCATTGGCTGTGCCGGCGGAGCTGATTCAGAAATCACCTTTCCCCTGCAGAGGAAAGAACCTGACGTTGGGGACCTTTACAGGCTGAAAATCTTTGGACTGAGAGGAGGGCATTCCGGGATCGATATCAGCCAGGGACGAGGAAATGCTATATTATTTCTCACTCAGATGCTCTCGGAAAGTAAGGAAGAATTCCCGTTTGAACTGGTCAGGATGGAAGGTGGAAACAAACGAAACGCCATCGCTCGTGAAGCATGGGCTGACCTCATCGTTGATCCCGCCCAAAGTCAAAGTCTTTTTTCTTCTCTTCAAGAAACCTTCGAAAAACTACATTCCGAATTCAGCGCTGTCGAGAAAGAAGCCAAATTTTCTTTCGAAAAATCAGATGAACAAAAAGAAAACACCTTACTTCCGGATACCAAGAATACCCTACTCCGTCTTCTTTCTTCCCTTCCTCACGGTGTTATCGCCATGCACCCTGAAATTGAAGGCCTTGTGGAAACTTCCACTAATCTGGCCATCATTCATACCCATGAGGACCATGTTCAAATTATCTGCAGCAGCCGCAGTGCTGTGGCGTCACAGCTTAAGGCCACAAGAGATAAAATCTTACAGACATCCGAACAGGTTGGAGCAAAGGTCTTCCAGCCAGAGGGCTATCCCGGCTGGACTCCCAACCTGCAGTCTCCTCTACTTAAAACCTTAAAAGAAGTTCACCTCAAGACTTTTCAAAAAGAGGCAAAGGTTGAAGCCATTCATGCCGGTCTTGAATGTGGGATCATAGGAGAAAAGTTCCCTGGTATGGATATGATATCGTTCGGCCCCACCATCGAGCATCCACATTCCCCAGAGGAAAGGGTCCACATCGGCTCAGTAGAAACATTCTGGACATTCCTTTCTGAAGTACTCGCCGAACTAGCCTGATCGCTAGATCCAGCCTAACTCACTGAATTGAGGAAAGCCGGAGTGCTTTATTCCCCAATAGGCGAATAGGATGAGACTTAGACAATAAGCACTGAGGAAAAAATAAAGAAAAGGATTTGAGTTCTTCTCTTTTTTTCTTCCCAAATAAAAGAAAAGAGCAAGACAAAAACCTGCTCCAGCAGCGGGAAAAGAAAAAATAACCGTCTGCCCCTCTATTCCATTCGCTGTAAAAGCAATACCAAATGATGCAGCTCCCATGGATAGCAAAGCAATGTTTTTCCAGGAAAGAGATTTGAAGGAAATCTTACAAGCTAAAAGTATTAAACCCACAGATATCAGGAAAAAACCTACATCCCATATAATATGGCTGATTATCTCATCAAAAAGATAAGTCGCTCTGTACAGCTCCGAGCCTTTCATGCTCTGCAGAAGTCTGGCGATGGAATTTGCCGAGAGATGGAGACCATGCCCTTCTATATAAAGCAAAAATCCGAGGGCTAAAGTAACTTTGCCTAAAGTGTTTAGTATTTTAGGGGAAGGATGTGGACTGGGATGAGAGCGGGAATATCTATTTATATGTGAATAAAGAAAATAGGCTGTAGGAACCACCGCAAAAGGAGTGAAAAAATCTAGCGCATCACCCCATGTTAAAGGGCTCATCAGAAAGCTTTCGAGAAAAGTCGGCTCCATATGAAAAAAGGCAAATATGGAACCAAAGATAAAAAGCCAGAAACAAAAAAAGTCATCCTCCTTTCGCACTTCACTCTCCTTTAGATCTTCAGACATTACAGAATCATCCTGAATTATTCATAAAAACTGCCGCCCCCATATCTTATTTTCAATGATATGGGCTCTTTATATTGTTTTTCTCATAACCAAGATTCAGACTGTCTTCCATGTTCTCAATTTTATTATAAGGCGGCACTTTTTACCCTCCGGGCGAGCCGATCTCACTACATCGGCTTCGTTGCAGCCCATTCGCAGTGGGCTTACCACAGCTTCATGGGCTGCGGCCTCGCCGCTACAGCAATCTCGACTCGTGAATAATCCAGGTTAGTTGCCGTCTTCTTTTTGTTTCTTTTTTTCCCGTCTTTTTCTGATTGTTTTTCTTCCCATTTTTTCCAGCAGAGGCACAAGAAAAAAGAAAATCCTGGGAAAAGCCATCCCGATCCTGTAGATAAGCCCCATTCCGGCCGGGATGAGTATCTCAGGCTTTTTTTTGCGCGCTGCTTTGAGGATTCCTTTTGCTACCTTTTCAGGCTTTAGGGGTTCCCCGATAAAGGAAAGCACGGCCTCATCATGTAAAAGTTCATAATCAAGCTGTGGAGTATCTACAGAATCAGGACAAACCACAGTTATTTCTACAGGAGAGTTATGGTATTCAGCATGGAGTGCAAGAGAATATCCCCGGACAGCATATTTTGTAGCACAGTAGATTGCTTCGCCAGGCATTGGAACAATACTTCCTAACGACGCAATATTGATAATTTTGCCAAAGCCCTGTTTTTTCATGACACTTAAACCAGCCCTGCATCCATAAATCGTTCCTAACAGGTTTATTGAAACCTGGTGCTGGACTTCATCCAGAGTTACTCTGTCCGCAGCCCCCGGCTGAACAACACCGGCAATATTCAAAAGAACATCAATTTTGCCATATTCCTTTTTAACTCTCTCCATGAGCGATTGCCAGGACTCAGGGTCTGTGACATTATGCTCAACAAGCAGTGTTTCAGCTCCTGAATTATTCAGATCCTCTCCTAATTCTTTTAACTTTTCACTCGCAATATCAGTTAATACTAAAGTGGCACCCTGTTGGGCAAAAAGACGTGCCGTAGCTGAACCAATACCTCCAGCTGCCCCGGTCATTACGATTATTTTTCCCTTGAACATCCAAATCCTCCTAGCCTGAATTATTCATATAAACTGCCGATACCATTATCTATTTTCAATGATATCTGCTTTCTTTGCATGATATTCACAAAATCATATGAATCACTTCATTCGTTGAGTTTTCTTTCAATAATCATCGGCACTTTTTACCCTACGGGCGAGCAAATCTGACGACCTTTATTATAATTAAATTGTCATCGCGAGCGAAGCGTGGCGATCTCATGATGATTCGCCACAAGCATGGGATTGCCGCCTCACTTCGCTCCTCGCGACCACGTGGGGCTTCGTTGCAGCCCATTCGCGGTAGTTCACTACAGCTTCATGGGCTGCGGCCTCGCCGCTACAGCAATCTCGACTCGTGAATAATCCAGCCTGCCTGAATTATTATTTGGTAGAGAAGCAGGATCGCTCCTGCCTCTCCCCAGTTCCAACCCATCGTGCCCT
>DAOUYU010000085.1 GCA_030673995.1 Candidatus Aminicenantota bacterium | reverse complement strand
TACTCTCGGAGTGCTTTCCACCTTCCTGGCCTCCAAGGTCGGTGGCTGGACTGCGATTGTATCGTGGGGCGCAACCGGAGCAGGATTGACTCTGTCAGCTATTATCGGGTTGATCTTTGGGATCTATCCAGCTTCGAAAGCAGCATCGCTAGAGCCCATCGAGGCCCTCAGAAGCGAATGAGAGCCGGGTGGTCTTAATAAAGGCCTTCCGGAGAAGCTTCTATTTAAAAGGGAGCTAAATTTTAATAATTGACATTATTCCTTCTACAAAATATATTTCATGATGATTTCAAAATGGAAAATCTCAATAAAAAATGATATCTGAATTAAAGAAAGCCAAAACTGTCGAAAAGCCTACAATAGGAACGTAAACTATTCAAGGGAGGAAACATGCGTAAAAAATCACCTCTTAACCGCAGGCATTTTTTGAGGACTTCCGTCTTCGGGATGCTCGGCGCCGGCATGGCCACAAAAGGCGGATGGGCTCAGGAAAAAGAAAGCACCCGGACACACAGTAGAGATATGAAGAGTTTATCTCCGCCCAAGATCAAAGACTACCGCATCCTCGGCCGCACCGGATTTAAGGTCTCGGATCTCGCAGTCGGTTCTGTTCAGGATGAAGGGCTGATCGGCACCATGCTGGATGCCGGGGTAAACTATATAGATACTGCGGAAAGCTACCCCGGACACCACCGGATCGTCGGCAATGCTATTAAAGGGCGCGACCGCAAATCGATCTTCATCACCTCCAAGATGTTGATGGAGAAGGATACCTCAAAGGAGGGCCTGGTCAAAAGGGTGCGCAAAGCGCTTCAAGAGCTGAATACGGAATACATCGACTGCATGATGATGCACATGCCGGAAAAGGTTGAAACTCTAAAAACCGAGGGGTTTCACGCCGCCATGCAGCAGCTTAAGGCCGAAGGCAGAGTTCGGTATGTGGGCGTTTCCAACCACGGATCATTCTGGTTCAGGGACCCCAAAGAGACAATGGATAAGGTGCTCCTGGCTGCTGCTGATGATGGACGGTTCGATGTTTTCCTCTTTGCTTACAACTTTCTACAGATGGACCAAGGGAAGCGAGTGCTTGAGATCTGCAAGAAGAAAAAGATCGGAACAGCCCTAATGAAGACAACTCCGGTGTTCAAGTATTACCTCATCAAGTCACGTGTCGAACAGCTCGAGAAAGAAGAAAAGGAAATCCATCCCCTCTACAAAGAAGGATTGACGCGGTTCAAGGATAAGCTCGATAAGGCGGAACAATTCATAAAGAAGTATGATCTGAAGAACCCAGATGAGATCAGGGAAGCGGCCTTTCGGTTCGTACTCGCTAATCCCAACGTCAACACAGTCTGCTGTTCCCTAAAAAACTACGACGAGATGGAGCGTATCCTCCCCCTGTCCGGATCAAAATTTAGCGATCGGGACAAAGCAACGCTAGCTGTTTACAAGGAGGGTTGTGGCGAGCTCTACTGCCGGCATGCCTGTGGGATGTGCGAGCCCCAATGCCCACAGGGTGTTCCCGTGAACACGATCATGCGCTATTTCCACTATTTCATGGCGCAGGAACGGGAGAGGGAGGCTATGCTGAAGTACGCCAAGATCCCAGGTGCCAAGGCTGACTCATGCCGCGAATGCCCGGGGTACTGTGAGGCTGCTTGCCCCTACAATGTCCCTATCCTGGGAATGCTCCACTTAGCCCATGATCAGCTTTCGCTGGCTTGACGAAAAAAAAGCCGTTGTTTTAAGGAACAAAAGCAACTGAGCTGACGTAGCCGGATGGTAAAGATTTTTGCTTTACTTCCTCTTGGTCACGTAGGCAATAATAATGACCAGTACTCCCAAACCCATTAAAATCCAGGCAACGATAGATAAATTAGTCAACCATCTTATAAGGAAACCACCAATCAGAAGAACGAAGCCAAATAATCGCATTTTTCCTCCTTAGGTGTACTTTTTTTTCGTTAAAAACTATTATAATGAATGATGTTATTCAACTTTTTCTTGGGAACATGGAGCCTCCCCTCTTCATCTTTCCAGTATTTTGGGGAGTCTTTCATCTCCTCAACCCGGGGATTTTCAGCAGGATAACCCAACGCTAAGACAGAGTCGACCTCATATTTTCCCGGTATCTTTAAAACTTCAGAAACCTTCACTCTGTCAACAGATTTAATCCAGCAGCTGCCGATGCCTTTTTCCCAAGCAGCAAGGATCATGTTTTCGACTGCTGCTCCCGCATCATGCTCGTAATCTTTCTCTCTAACCTGCAAATTGACCATAACGATAATGTAAGCTACAGGTTCCTGTCCACGCTTGGGATTGCCCTCGGGAGCAATGTATCCAGCCCACTTCAAACAGGGAAAGAGCTGCCTTCTCACTTCTTCCTTATCAACAACAACAAACTCGAGAGGCTGGAGATTGGCCGCCGAAGGAGCTAATCTTGCGGCATTGACAAGTTGTTCCAGAGTATCCCTTGCTACTGGATCATTTTTGAATTGACGGATAGTCCTTCTTGAAAGAATTAAATCAAAGAGGTTCACATTTTCCTCCTGAATTTCATCCGTTTTGGAATAGTTCTCTCGCTCTTAGAAAAATCATAGAGCTCTCCTCCACTTAAGACTACCGCTTTTTTAGTCGCTGGGCTGTTGTAAACATTTATTTTTTCTTCGGATATGGAAAAATCCCCGGCAATTCTTTTCCGCATCCCTCGATGATCCACTCTTTTCCGTCCGTGTCGTACATCCATAAATGTGAGTAAAAAAATGAATATAGCATACGCATTATGACAAAACAAGAATGCGTGTAATTTTCATTGATTTTTCATGCGGGTGGAATTAAAATGTAAAAAATACGTAATGGAGTAATCAGATGGAAATACTCATTTTAAAAGCTCTAGGTCCTCAGGAACAAAAATAATTCATGGAGGAGGTATTACCGAAGCTATGAGCAACAAAAATATGGGATCAAAGAAAAATCTAAAATTCAATGAAAATACCATTAACCAGCTCCATTCCATTTTCTATCCTAAAACGATCGCTGTTATTGGTGCATCTAGAGAGCCAGGAAGTGTGGGTCAATCCCTTCTTGCCAACATCATCGACAGCCGATTTCAGGGTATCGTCTATCCCGTTAATCCCAAGGCCAGAGGAGTCCTGGGGATAAAATGCTATCCCAGTGTCATTGATATTCCTGACGTGGTTGACCTCGCTGTCATAGTCGTTCCTTCACGTTTTGTACCCGATGTGCTGGAGGAATGCGGCAAAAAGCACATCCAGGGAGCTATCGTTATCTCAGCTGGATTCAAGGAAATAGGAGAAGAAGGAACGGGACTGGAGGATAAGGTCTATCAGGTCATCCGGAAGTATGGCATTTCCCTTATAGGGCCGAACTGCCTTGGCATTATCAACACCGATCCTGAATCTTCCATGAATGCTACATTCGGCACTCAGATGTCCAAAGAGGGAAATATCGCATTCATTTCCCAGAGCGGTGCTCTCTGTATGGCCGTTCTTGAGTACGCTAAAGAAGCCAACATCGGTTTCTCTAAATTTATCAGCATGGGAAACAAAGCTGGATTGACCGAGAATGAGCTCCTGCTTTATCTTAATAACGACCCGAAAACAGAAGTGATTTTAATGTATCTCGAGGACCTTGCCGACGGAAGAGAATTCATGAAGATTGCCCGTGACATCACGAGCAATGCTTCACACCCCAAACCTATCATAGCGCTTAAAGCGGGGCGGACACTTTTAGGAGCAAAAGCCGCTTCTTCCCATACCGGCTCTCTCGCCGGTTCGGACAGAGTCTACGATGCCGTTTTCAGCCAGTGTGGAGTTCTCAGAGGAAATACCCTGGATGAAATTTTCGATTATGTCCGCGGCTTCTCCAGCCAGCCCTTGCCCAAAGGAGAAAATGTGGCCATAGTCACCAATTCAGGAGGACCGGGAATATTAGCCACAGACTCATGTATTAGCTACGGGATGAATATCGCTCCCTTCAACCGAAACACGGTGAAATCCCTAAAAAACCAGTTGCCCCCCACGGTCACTATAAATAATCCCTTGGACATGGTCGCCGAAGCACAGCATGAGCAGTATGAAATTGCCTTAAATGAAATATTAAAAGATAAGAATATCCATTCGGTCATTGTTATCCTGACAGCTACTTCTTTTACAGACGTGGAAAAAATCGCAAATGCGATCGTTAATTCAGCGAAAAAATCCCAACAAACTATTTTGTGCTGTTTTCTGGGAGTCTACGATGTCTCCACCGGAATCGATATCCTGGAAGAAAATGGAATCCCGGCTTACAAGTTTCCTGAATCAGCAGCCAGGACCCTCTCCGAGATGACCAAGTTTACCCGGTGGCTTAGCCGTCCGCAAACCAGAATAAAAAAATTCAAGGTTGATAGAACCAGAGCCAAAAAAATCATAGGTTCTGTCAAAAAGGAAGGCCGCCAGTTACTCATGGAACATGAATCGTATGAGGTTCTTAAAGCCTATCATTTCCCTGTTGTCAAATCTACCCTGGCAGAAAATGAAAACCAAGCTGCAGAAGCAGGGGGAAAGATCGGCTTCCCTGTAGTCTTGAAAATCACTTCTCCTGATATCATCCATAAATTCGACTTTGGAGGAGTAAAACTCAACCTAAAAAACGAAAATGAAGTAAGACGTGCCTATCGGGAAATTCTCGAAAACGTCCTGGCCAAAAAACCCGGGGCAAACATCAGAGGCGTACTTGTCGAAGAAATGGCCTCCAAGGGAAAAGAGATCATCATCGGAATGAACAGAGAACCTCAGTTTGGACCCCTCTTGATGTTCGGTATGGGAGGAATTTATGTGGAAGTCCTGGAAGATGTCACCTTTAGACTGGCTCCCATCCGTGAGCTCACCGCAACCCACATGATCACACTCACAAAAACTCACAAAATCCTGGAGGGATTCAGAGGTGAGCCGGTCTATGACATAGAGGCCATAGAAGATTGTCTGAAAAGGCTTTCTCAACTCGTAACTGATTTTGAAGACATCAAAGAACTGGATATAAATCCGCTCATCGTCTATGAGAAAGGCAAAGGCTGCGCTATCGTCGATGCACGAATCATCCTCTGAGAAGGGAGGTATCTTCAAGTCCTTGATGAAAATATGATCTTGGAAATCCCGCGTGTTTTCAAGCCACTTAGCCTGAGCCTTTCAATGTCGCTTCAGGAATTTCCAATATCATTTCAACTTTCATGGAAACAGTGTTACTAACTTAAAGAAGAAGGTCCCTTTTTCTCAAGCCGATTCAGTGCTATAATGTGTGGTTCTATGGCTTTCTTTAAAAGAAAAAAGAAAAAAAGAGTGTGTGTCATCGGGCTTGATGGTGTTCCTTATTCTCTCCTTCTTGAGCTCGCCAAAAAAGGAATCATGCCGGCGATATCCAGGCTTCTTGACTCAGGCCATCTTCACAGGATGAAAGCCAGTCTTCCTGAAATTTCTGCGGTAAGCTGGACAAACTTCATGACCGGAGCCAATCCAGGGACTCACGGCATTTTTGGCTTTACAGACCTCAAGAAAGGCTCTTATGAGCTTCGTTTTCCGAATTTTCTTGATTTAAAAAAAGAGACATTCTGGGATATTCTCGGCAGGCACGGAAAAAAATGTATCATTATCAACCAGCCTTCAACCTACCCTGCCCGAGAAATCAACGGAGTCCTCATCTCAGGCTTCGTAGCCATCGAGCTTGCCAGAGCCGTCTATCCTCCTTCCTGCAAAGCCCCTCTTGAACAAGTAGGCTATCAGATCGATATCGACACTCTTAAATCAAGAGAAAATAATGAATTTCTCTGGCAGGATCTTTCCAAGACTCTAGCCGGACGCCAAAAGGCATTTAACCTCTTCTGGCAGGAAGATTGGGATTATTTTGAGTTTGTCATCACCGGAACGGACAGGCTCCATCATTTCTTATGGAATGCCTACGAGGACGAAAGTCATGTCCATCATCAGAAATTTCTCGATTATTATCGCCGGATAGATGATGTGATTGAAAAAATCGTGACCGCTTTTCGGATGCTTGCGGATGACGACGAAAGGCTGTTTCTTCTTTCAGACCATGGGTTCACCGGGATCGAACAGGAGGTTTACCTAAACGTCTGGCTGGAAAAAGAAGGCTATTTAAAATTCGCCAATCCCACTCCTCAGGACCTGAAAGAGATATCGCCCCAAAGCAGAGCCTTTGTCATGGATCCAAACCGTATCTACCTGAACCTGAAAGAAAAATTCCCTCAAGGCTGTGTTGGACCACCGGAAAAAAGAGCTTTAAAAGAACAAATAAGCCAAAAACTGGAAGAGCTGGAGTACAACGGAAAAAAAGTTGTGAGGCGCGTCTTTGACGCTGAAGATGTTTATTCCGGTCCTTACCTCTCCGAGGGGCCGGATTTGATCGTGCTTTCCGAGTACGGCTTTGATATGAAGGGTTCGGTAAAGAAAAAGGAAATGTTCGGCCGCACAAACCTTCAGGGAATGCACACCTGGGATGATGCCTTTTTCTGGGCTAAAAAAGAACAGGACAAAGACCTCTCCATTTCTGATTTAGCAGAGATCATCCTGGATAAAATATTATGAAAAAAAATTGCCAAAAAAAGGGGACAGGCTACTTTTTCTTTGAGGAGTTCTCACTTGGAAAAACTCAACTTTCCAGAAAAAGTTGCCTGTCCCCTTTTTTTCTTCCTGTCCTCCTTCTCCTTGTCTTTTCCTGCTCTCTCCATGCTTATGTGGGTCCGGGTGCAGGTTTTGCGTTTCTCTCTTCTTTCCTTGTCATTTTTCTGACTTTTATTCTAGCTCTTTTTTCCTTCCTCTCCTGGCCTTTTCGCTTTCTCCTGAGGGTCATAAAAGGACAAAGGGTCTATAAAAAAAGCAACATTGACAGACTCATCATCCTCGGTCTGGATGGCATGGAGCCATCTCTTGTCGAAAAATACATGTCCGAAGGCAAGCTTCCTCATTTTTCAAAGATAAAGAAAATGGGAGCATATGCCAAACTTCAAACAACAACTCCTGCCATATCGCCGGTGGCCTGGTCTTCTTTTATGACAGGAACATCCCCATCCAAGCACAACATATTTGACTTTCTAAGCCGCAATCCTAAAAACTATCTTCCCGACCTCTCCTCTGCCCGGATCGGAAAGCCCCAAAAAATCTTTTCTCTGGGAAAATATGACATTCCACTGTCTAAACCAAAGATCAAGAACCTGCGCAAAAGCATCCCGTTCTGGAAAATCCTTGGGAAAAAAGGAGTTTTCAGTACGATCCTTAGGGTTCCCATCACATTCCCTCCTGAAAAATTCCGGGGTCATTTGCTCTCCGGAATGTGTACGCCTGACATGAAAGGCAGTCAAGGAACATTTTCCTTTTACACCTCGGATAAAGATAAGATCAAACAGCGAGAAGGCGGGATAAATATTCCTGTATCTATCAAAAAAGATAAAATT
>DAOUYU010000165.1 GCA_030673995.1 Candidatus Aminicenantota bacterium | reverse complement strand
AACTCAGGTAAGGGAGCTTGCCAAGCATCTGAATGTCCCTTCCAGGATTATAAGAAAAGCCCCATCACCAGATCTTATTCCTGGTATCACCGATGAGGAGGCAATAGGGATTCCTTACGAAAAACTGGATTTAATCTTATTGGCCCTAGAAAACTCATGGGAGGATTCTGAGATAGCCGAAGCTCTGCAATTGGAAGGGGAAAGGATTCTCTATGTAAAAGATTTGATTAAAAAGTCAGAGCATATGAGAAAAATTTATGTTTCTTAACCCATCCAGAGAATTCCTTCATTTTGAGTCTCTGGCAGGAAATTGAATTCCGGAGACATCATACTTCTATGATGATGTAATGCAAGCCTCCTTTTTAATTTTTCTTTTCTTCATTCTTTTTCGGTCTTGTGAACCACACTTCTATTCGTGCCGTCTTAGTGCACACACCTCATAATATTCGGTCTCGGCTCCTAAATCTTAATTAGAACGCGACTTATCTAAGCCCGTTAGTATGTATCATAGGCAGCCGATTCTCATTTCGTTTGTAAGGAATATAACATCGTTTCTCTTTAAGGATCTTGTAGATGATCGTAAGAAGCCGTTTAGCTGTAGCCACCTTGGCTATGTTAGCTGCTTTTCTCCGGGCGATCCTCTTATAAAAAACCAAAAGGTCATGATCCTTTCGGATGGCCGGATATACCGCTTCGATAACCGCCCACCTCAACCACTTATTGCCCTGCTTGGTGATCCTTCCATGATAGGTCTTATCTGCAGAGCTGCGTGTTGAGGGGACAAGACCCGCATATGAATGTAGCTCTTCTACCCTCCTGAACCGATTGATGTCTGACAGCTCCACAGCCACCAGTACCGAAAGTGTCACCGCAAAACCAGGCACTGTGTCAATCCATCTCGCCTCTTCCATCTCCTTGTAGAGAGTCTTTACCAATGCGTCCGATTCCTTCAGCCGCTCTGTAAACTGCCGATAAGTCTTTACAAGAGAACCCAAAATTTTCTTGTCATTACCCTCAAGTTCTAATCCATCTAAAAATTCCAAACCCCTCCGACTGAAAACACTGCTTCTCTTGTCGACCTCCATCCGAACTTCTTCACTCTGTTGGGCCAAGAGAGACCAAATCTTGTTTTTAACCTGCGTCAGAGACTTGATGTAAAACGCCCGCAGTTGCAAGACCCGCTGAGCCTCCCGATTCGACGCTGCCCGCTGATAAACTTCTGGAATCATCCCCGTCCTCAACAGATGCGCCAGTATCCGAGAGTCCCGTTTGTCGTTCTTGATCCGTGCTTTGGCAATCGCCTTGACCTGCAATGGATGTGCTATTTTTACTCCCATTCCCATCTCTTTCATCATGTCTGTCACGACATAACAGTCTCTTCCTGCTTCGACTACTCCTTGCGCATCTGACACTATCCCACCAAGAAACCTCTCTACATCTCCTCGCAAGTTCGCAACACGCCCTGCCTTAATCTCCCGGCCCTTCTCATCCAATACCGTCATTTGTGAGTATTGCTTATGTTGATCAATACCAATAAAATACATCTTGCACCTCCCGTTTTGGTTTTTGATCATTGGGAAATCTAGCATATTTAGACTCCCTTTGGGAGGTGCTCTACGTCATCATGTTATCTTAATTGAATTTGGTTGCCCTGGAATTCAAAATGCGAAATTGTCATCGGTAATGAAGTGGAAATGTCAGAAAATAGGAAAGTGGTGGGCGGTACAGGATTTGAAACTTTTTTAAAAATCCTGAAGTTTGTATAATATGAATTACTTAAAATCATTTGAATAGACTCAGAGTATTTTGGATCAGGAGGGAGAAATGAGTCAAAAGAGATATGTACTTTTTGCTTTTATAATTTTATTCTTAGCAATTCATTATAAACCTGTCTTTCCCTCCCCTGAGGATAATTTCCAAAAGAAAATTGACAGTTATGTTCGTACTGCGGTTGATGCAGGATTTTCGGGTGCTGTGCTGGTCGCCAAAGGAGGAAAAGTGATCCTCCAAAGCGGATATTGGTTGGCCGACAGGGAAAAAAACATTCCGGTAAGGAAAGAAACTGTATTTGATATTGGATCCATCACCAAACGCTTCACCAAGGCTGCTATCTTAAAATTGGAAGAGCAGGGAAAGCTTGAAATAAGCGATACTCTCAATAAATTTTTTGACAATGTCCCTGAGAACAAGGCTGGGATTACTGTAAAGCAAGTTCTTGAGCATACGGCTGGTTTTCACGAATACCATGACACTACTGGCGATTTCGAAGAGATGGATCGAGAGCAAGCATTAAAAACGATTCTCAACCAGAAACTTCTTTTCAAGCCTGGAGATCAGGAGGCCTATTCCAACTCTGGTTACACACTGTTGGCAGTCATTATTGAACTTAGTTCCAAACAATCCTACCAATCCTTTCTCGAGGAGTATTTGTTTAAGCCAGCCGGTATGAACCGGACAGGATTCTATCAGGATTCTTTGTGGAAAGAGGACGAGGTTGCTATAGGCTATGAAGGCAAGACTATCGGCGAGAAAAACTCTCCCTATTACTGGCCTCACATGACATGGGCACTTATTGGAGGAGGAGGGATGGTTTCTTCTGTTGGCGAACTCTATAAATGGATTCAGGCTCTTGAAGCCGGCAGGGTCCTAACAGAAAAGACAAAAGAGAAAATGTATGATCCGCAGGGGAATCCTATGGCCTATGCTGGAGGAAATGATTTTGGATTCAGTGTAGTTGTTTTCGAGTACCCCAAAGAAAAAAACTATATCATTGTTGCAACCAATGCACATGACAATGTCAGCGCTACCTCCCTGGGTCGGCAGATCTCCAGGATTTTGAAAGGCGAAGAGCCGCAAAGCATTAAACCAGATGACATTAAGAAAAGCTCCTCCGTTGCTGGCAAATGGGGGCTTCCCAACTCACCAACGGGTAAAAGGTCCAGTGCTTTCCTGGAAGCCGTCAACCGCCAGGATTTGGATTATGTGCAAGATTTCATTGAAGAGAATCTGACCCCTGCATTCATCGGTCAGTTTTCCATGGAGGAGCACCTCTCTATTTTTAAAAAGATACATGAAGAAATGGGAGAGATAAACCTCCTGGGTGCAAAAAAAACGGGTGAGTTCTCCGCTGAGCTTTTGATTCAATCAAAAAGCTCGGGGCAGCTTCTCAGGATCTTCCTTGAGCTTGAGCCCGATGAGCCTTACCTAATTTCTGGTCTGTCCATTAAAGAAGAAAAAGAATAGAAAATTCATCTCTTGATTAGGTCCATTTTGGATGCGGAAAACTATCATGAGGTAGGTAAATTATTGAAAACAAAGGAATGGGCGATCCAGCATTTGAACCTGTGACTTCTACCGTGTGTAAAAGGCACAAAAAGAGGAAGCAAGCAAAAAATTAATTAAAACAGTTAAAAAATATCAATTGACATGAATATTTAACTTGTATTAAAATTATTAACCAGAATATTTAAATATTATAAAATCAATTAAATACCATGTACAAGTTAGAAAAGCTCTCAGGCCTTGAACAAAAGCTCTATTTCCTCCTCGAAGCGGAGAATCAAAAGGTTGTAAGTGCAGAAAAAGCAATGGAATTGCTGGGGATATCGCGAATGCACGCATACAATCTTCTTAGGAACATGAGAAAAAAAGGGGCTCTGGACAAGGTGAAATCCAATTTATATGTGAGGATTCCCGCTCACATAGTGCATGACAAAGGAAAGTACGTGGAAGATCCCATACTAGTTGGAAAGCACTTGATGAAACCTTATTTCTTTTCGTACTATACGGCGCTCTATCTCCATGGGCTCTCCCAGCAGTTAGC
>DAOUYU010000153.1 GCA_030673995.1 Candidatus Aminicenantota bacterium | reverse complement strand
AGGGACGGCATTTTCAAGCATTCAAAAGGCCAGGGAGAGATACTGGATGCGGAAGAGCAGGATATGCCCCTGACGCTTGAAGGCCAGGCGGTGAGAGTTTCCGATGTCATTGCCTACGTTAATCACGACATCGATGATGCTGTAAGGGCCGGCGTGATAGAAGAGAAAGATGTCCCTTTTCATCTTGTCAAATTACTGGGCAAGCGGCATGCCCACCGGATCGGTAAAATGGTAGAGGATGTGGTTGAGAGCAGTTTGGAGACAGACCTGGAGAAGATAGCCATGAGCCCGCAGATCATGGAAGCGGTGAAAGAGCTGCGCGGTTTCTTGTATGAGAGAGTCTATTATAATCCTCAATCCAGAGGAGAACTTGTGAAGACGGAGAAGATTTTAACAGACTTGTACAATCAATTCATCAAAGACCCGGATGATAATATCAGGTCCTTTCCCAGGGGAGATTCCCTGGAGAAGAGGGTAGGGGATTTTATAGCCGGAATGACCGACCGCTATGCTTTAAACCTATATGAGAAAATATTTTTCCCCCGTTCCTGGCCTGTTTAGAATAAAACATCAAGATTTTTATGAGATTGCCACGCTCCCTCTAGTCGCTCGCAATGACACCTGCATTTCACTCCTCACAATGGCATCGATCACATCACATTGGGACAGACTCTATTTCTCGATGATTTCCCTGAGAAACTTCATGGCTTTTTCACTCTTGGACTGTCCCAGCCAGAAGATCACCTGTTTCTTCACTTCCATATCCTTCTCTTTGCGGGCTATTTCGATCAATCTGTCAATTGCCTTTTCGCTTTTGTTCTGGGAAATGGAATAGATTATTTTCGTCTTGAGCTCAGCGCTGTCTGCCTTGAAGTAAAAATCCGCAAGGATATCCACTACCTCTTCACCCTTATACTGCCCCAGCCAGAAGATGGCCTGTTCTCTCGCTTTCATATCCTTATCGTTTTTCACTATATCGAGAAGCTTGTTTCTGGCTTTGGTGCTTTTATTTTGAGAGAATCCATAAATTAGTTTATCCTTGAGCTTCATATCGGTTGCGGCATTGTAGAGTTGAATAAGCAGATCAAGGACTCTGTCGTCCTTTTTCTGTCCGAGCCAGAAGATAGCCTGTTCCCTTGCCTTCACATCCTTGTCTTTTCTGGCGATATCAAAGAGTTTGTCAGAAGCTTTTGTCTTTTTGCTTTGAGAAAAAGCATAGATCAACTTATCTTTGATCCTTTGGTCGGTCTCGCCGTCGTAAAGTTTGATAAGAAGGGCAATCACTGCATCATCCTTTTTCTGCCCCAGCCAGAAGATGGCTTGTTCCCTTGCCTTGATGCTCTTCTCGTTTTTGGCGATGTCCATCAGCTTGTTCAGGGCTTTTTTGCTCCTGTTTTGAGATATGGAGTAGATCAATCTCTCTTTGAGCTTTGAATCGGTCGCTCCCTTATAAATTTTTATAATGGCATCGATGCTTTCTTCCCCTCTTCGCTGTCCCAGCCAGAAAATGGCCATTTCCTTGACCTTTCTATCCGGGTCCTTGGTTGCCAGCTCAACCATTAAGGGAACGACTCTCGAATCTTTGGATTGGCTGAGAACATAGAGGGCTCTTTCTCTGATTTTCGGGCTTTTGTTTTCCCTGAGAATTTTTTGCAAAATGGGAAAAGCTTTCTCCGCATCCATGTTCATAAGGGCACTCAAGGCAACCAGCTTCAGTTCGGTTTCAGGGTCTTCTGCTTTTTTAGCTTTTTCGGGGTCATATATTATTACTCGTCCTGCGCTGTCGTTTATATATGTCTTGTATTCTCCCAAACCCTTGTTGTACAGGTCTTCGGCAAGCTCGATCCTGAGAATTTTTGCCTCATCTACCCAGGAACTTGAAGAATAATTATTGATCAGGGAATTGAGATAGGTCATAGCCTCTTCCTGCATCTTGAGCTGTTTCTCCATGCTATCCAGCTTGCTGCTGTATTTGTGCATGCTGTAGCTCAACCAGTAGAGGGAATCATCCAGATAAGCACTCATTGGATAATTCTTCATGACTTGCTTTAAGGCATCAACCGCTATCACATAATTTTTATTATAGATCGATTTTTTGGCTTCCTCATAGAGTTTGCGGGCCTTTTCTTTTTCCGCCTCCGTCTTCTGGCCGGAAAGCATACCGCCGAAGATCAAGAAAAAGACCAAACACAGTGAGATCAATTTGATGTTTTTCATTTTATATCCTCCTTAAATTTTTTCTAATATTTCCATCCTGAAAAGAATCTCTCTCTGATGGATAAGCTCCCTGATCAAGGAGGGAGTTCGCCTGTCTTCCTTTTTAAGGTTGGCAATCTCCTTGAGGACAACATCCACATCCTCCAGCAACTGTCCGAGGGAAGGATCGAACTTGGAGACGATTCTTCTCAAGAGAAGGTTCTCAAGAAGGAGACTGCGGGCAGCCTCTTTATCCATGGCAATGGTCTCTTCGCCTTTCTCAGAGGGAGTGTAATTTGCGTATTCAACCAGAACCGGCTTGAGGCTGTCGAAATATTCCTTGAGCAAAGGATTGAGAGACTCTGTCGATACAGTCTGCTGCAGCGGGGATTTCTGGCCCGGGAAAAACCAGTATTTTCCGGCAAAAATTCCCGCAATAAAAATGAGCATCACCGCTGCTGCGGCAAAAGCCCATTGGGGGAGGAAAAGGAACCTTTTCTGTCTGCCGGGTTTTTCCTCGGTGCCGTTGCCTATTTCTCCCCAGCATTTTTCCCAATCTGCTTCGGGTATTTCCTCTTTAGCCTCATCCAGGACCTTGAAGATTTTTTTGGTGTAGGCCAGGTCCCTGGAACATTCGGGACATTCCTTGATGTGGCTCTCTACCTCAGCTTTCTCTTTTTCGCTCAACTCGCCGTAAAGGTATAAGACGATTTTTTCCTTAGACTTCTTGCATTTCATAGCCCTTCTCCATAACCAGGCCTTTGAGGTGCTGTTTCATGGCTTGGACCGCTCGAAAGAGCTGTCTTTTCACACTGCCTTCTGTGCAGCTCAAGTATTCTGCGATTTCTTTGGTGGTGAGATCCTGATAGTGACGGAGGATGAAGATCATCCTCTGCCGGCCTGATAATTTATTTATAGTTTGATTGATTTTCTCCAGCATCTCTGTTTTTCCTCTGGTCTCTTCAGGGTCTGAGTTTGAATTGTGGGAGGATATGTTCTCCAGGTTATCTATTTGTGAGGAATGTTCTTTTCTTCTTTTATTTCGCCTTATATGATCGATGCTGCAGTTGATGCCGATCCGGTAAAGCCAGGGGGAAAAGCTTGCTCCATCCTGAAGGTGAAATTTATCCAGGGAATTGTAGGCTTTGATGAATGTTTCCTGGAGAATGTCCTCGGCATCTTCGGCGTTTCTGACATACTGGTAAGCCAGGGAAAAGATTCTTTTCTTATTTTCGTCAAACAAGAGTCTCAATGCCTCCGTGTTTCCGTCTCTGGCTAATTGAATTGCCGCTATCTCTTCCATGATTTTTCTTTCTTATCTATAGAGAGTCCTTTTACATACATCATAAACCACATCTTTTCTCTTTTCTATATAGATAAACGCACACAAGTACCATTCAGTTGACAAAAAAAAGGACGGAAAATAAGGGGCAGAGAAAAAAGGGCAGGCTGCTTTTCTACAAGAGTTATTTCTAAAAATACTCTCCACTTTACGGCTAAAGTAAATTGCCTTATGATTATTGTGGAGATTTACAATGAAAGTAATAAGTGATTCCTTGAGTTTATCGACGAGCGGATTTAGCGATATGAAAGACCTGACCGGAGACGTTTCTAAAAAGCTCTCAGAGAGCGGTCTTAAGGATGGTATCGTCAACCTCTTTGTCCCGGGCTCCACAGGAGGCCTGACGACCATCGAATATGAGTCCGGCCTGGTTGAGGACTTCTCTGAGTTCATGGAAAGGATGATCCCAAGCAATAAGACCTATCACCATGATGCAAGATGGGGAGACGGAAATGGATTCTCCCATGTCAGAGCCTCACTCGTCGGCCCTTCACTCAACGTTCCCTTCTCAAGTGGCACGCTCAATCTCGGAACATGGCAGCAGATTGTCTTTCTCGACTTTGACAACCGCTCCCGCTCCCGCACAATCCTCCTCCAGTTCATGGGGGAATAAGGAAGAAGCTCATCGCTCATAGCTCATAGTAAGAGGAAGGGATAAGGATTATGGATTAAGGATTAGGGAAGAAGCTCAT
>DAOUYU010000032.1 GCA_030673995.1 Candidatus Aminicenantota bacterium | reverse complement strand
TCTCCCCATCAGATTTCCCTTCAATCTTTATGGTTTTATCTATCCCCATAGCCATACCAATTATTATTCCAGCTGCTCCGCAAATGGCTCCAACTGAAATGGCAACTAGCATAAAATCTGCAGATGGTTCTGTTCCTAGTGCCGACTTCTTCCTCAAGAGACTATGAGCAACTGCACTGCCTCCGCCACCGGCTAAAAATGCCGCAAGACCCAATTCATACGCTTTAGATTTCTTCACAATTTTAATAACCTTAACATCCTCAATATCCACCGATACATCAGATCCTGTTTCTGAATCCAATAATAACAGCGAATCCGGTTTGACTGTGATGAGTTCACCCATTACTTCTTGCCCATCTTTTTTCTGGATGGTAAGATTGGCTCCTTTCCTTTCTTTCGCCATTAGATTTCCTGAAAGTGCCACTAAAGAGAAAACAAGAAACAGTGATATAAATTTTTTCCTTTTTACCCTCAATTTTATCCTCCTGTTTTTATTAAAAGGCCGAGAATCTCCCTGCTTTTCCCTCGTTTATCACTTTGAGCGACAACCTTGGGATTGTCATAATTGCGATGAGGAGACTCTAAACTCATTGTTCCCTCTAATTATTCGGCAACAGGATAGCAATTAATCAGGAAAGAATCAACACAACAAGCAAATAAGCCGTAAGTATTAGCTTTACTCTTCGTTACTTCCAGAAGATATCATTGATAGTTGGGGACTCGAGCTTTTTTGCGTAATTTTTCTAAAGCCGCATCGATCTCCACATCAGATTTCCCTTCAATCTTTATTGTTTTATCTATCCCCATAGCCATACCAATTATTATTCCAGCTGCTCCGCCATAAAGTCCCCATCCAATGGAAGCTTGGAAAAAATGTTGCATTGGTTCTGTTCCTACCTTCTCTTTCCTCAGCATACTGTGACCAACTCCTCTGATTGTGGCGGCGATCAAAAATGCAGCAAGACCCAATTCATACGCCTTAGATCTTTTTACAATTTTAATAGCTTTAACATCCCCAATATCCACCGATACATCAACCCCTTCTGAATCCAATAATAACAGCGAATCCGGTTTGACTGTGATGAGTTCACCCATTACTTCTTGCCCATCTTTTTTCTGGATGGCAAGCTTGGCTCCTTTCCTTTCTTTCGCCATTAGATTTCCTGAAAGAGCCACTAAGGAGAAAACTAGAAACAATGATGTAAGTTTTTTTCTTTTTTCATTCATTTTTGCCCTCCAATTTCTGTTTAAAGGCTGAGAATCTCTCTCCTTTTCCCTCGTTTATCACTTTGAGCAACAACCTTGGGATTGTCAAAATTGCAATGAGGAGATTCTACACTCATTATTCCCTCTTATTATTCGGCAACAGGATAGCAATTAAAAAGGAAAGAGTCAACAGGGCAGGGGACTACTCCTGAAACAAAAATTGTTGTAATCATTGAAAGCATTGGGGGAAAGCATTGGGATCAGACCGATAAAACGTATTTAATTCGCATTTTTGTCTTTCTGTTCAAGATGGAACTAAATTTTTATGTCAAGAAGCTGGCATAAGCATGTTATAATTGATTTTCAAAATATTGTGAAAAGTCATATGAATAAGCTGATATCTACAAAACACATAAAGGTATCGGCAGTTTTTATGAATAATTAAAATGAAGATTGCTGCGCTCTTACCTCACGTGGAAATTTTTGGAGGAGTCAGACGGTATCTGGAGATCGGAAATGAGCTCTCGCGCAGAGGCTATCGTTTTGTCCTCTTCAGCCCTGATGGAAGCAAGCCTGAATGGCTGGATTTTAAAGGCAAGACTAAATCCTTTTCTTCTTTGAAGGATGAGACGTTCGACATTGGACTTTGCAGTGAGTATTCCATTTTGCCCTATTTTGAACAGTTGAATGCCGGAGAGAAGTTTTTTTATTTTTTAAAGGAAGGTCACAAACAGGAAAAAGAAGTTGCGGGGAAGAACTATTTTTTTCTTGGAAATTCTGAAGGAATATGCCGCAGACTCGAAAAAAAATACAAAATTTCCTGTCTTAGGGCTCCCGGTGGAGTGAATCCCAGCTTCTTTAATCCGGTAAAAAAGGAAAAAGGAAAAGATGAGATTAGATTAATTTGCTACGGCCGCATTTACAAGAGAAGAAAGGGTGTACACTTTGTCATCCGTGCTGCAGAAGGGCTTTATAGAGAGTATCCTCAGCTCAAACTTGTTTTCTTTGATAGTCTGGTTGGCAAAGATAAAAGAGATCCTCGCCCGATGATAAAAACCCATGTCCCTCATGAATTTCACCTGAATTTACCCCAGAGCAAGATGGCCTGGCTTTATTACCAGGGAGATATTTTCGTCAGCGCTGAGAGGCGGGCAGGATGGTCGAATACTTCGGCTGAGGCTATGGCCTGCGGGATTCCGGTTGTTTGTACACGGAGCGGGACTCAAGATTTTGCTTTTCACAATCAAACCGCTCTTGTTGTGCCCTTTCCCTCTCCTTTTTTGTTGCGCCGTCAGGTCAAAAAGCTCATTAAGGACGAAAAGCTCCGTTCCCGGTTAGCCCGCGCAGGATATGAGAAAATACAGGAATTTTCCTGGTCCGCCCTGGTTGATAAGTTAGAGAAGATTTTTCATGAAAAGCTGAAGTAAGGTCCTTAGCCGGAGCCCGTGCAAATTGAAATAGGATATTCATTGTGATATTCTTTCCAGTGGAGGAGAACTTGATGAAAGAAAAAGAGCTAAAAAAGCTTTTGTTGAAGGAAAATGAAGAATTCAGGAAAGCTTATGAACAACACCAGAAATATGAAAAGAAGCTTGAAAAATTCAGGAAGAAGAGTTTTATGAATGAAGAAGAAAGAATGGAAGAGAAAAAGTTGAAGAAAAAGAAGCTCGCCCTTAAGGATAAGATGTATTTCCTTATGACAGAGTATAAAAAATCTAATAAATAATCCTTTCCATGAAAAATGAAAGAGGGAAAAAACCGCGGGTTGTATTGGTCGGAACGGATACTATGCGGGGAAACGAACTCAAGAATATATTGAGCAAGAAGAGTTTTCCTCTTGAAGGTATAGATTTTTTTGACCCGGATGTAGACGAGGAATACAGCAAGCTGACCCAATTTCGGGACGAACCCAAGGTCATTAAGCGTCTCGATAAAGATTCCATTCAAGGAGCTGATCTGGTTTTTTTGGCTGCAGATAAAAAAGTGAATCAGGAATTTGGAAGACTTGTCGGCAAACAGAAAATTAAAGCCATCGATTTAAGCGAAACGTTTAATGCCGACGAGAAAATTCCGATTGTTGTCTCAGGAGTGAACGATGAGATCATTGCCAAGGAAAAACCCGCTCTAATAGCCAACCCTCATCCTGTGACTGTCATCCTTTCTCACATTTTTCATGCAGTCCTGGGGGAATTCGGACTTTTAAAGGCGATTTCCTTTATCCTTCAACCTGTCTCAGCTTTCGAGAAATCCGGCATCGATGAACTTGCCGACCAAAGCTACGCTCTGTTAAGCAGTTCCACGCTGTCCAAGAAAGTCTTCAAGGAGCAAATTGCTTTTAATATTCTTTCCCATACAGAAAAGGCTGACAGGAATGGCTTCTCTTCTGTTGAAAAGCAGATCACATCAGAGATACGAAGAGTACTGAGCTCCCATGATTTTCCCTTTTCATTATCTGTTATCCAGGCTCCTGTGTTCCACACGTATTCGATTATGACCTATTTGGAATTAGAGAGGAAGGCCGATATCCAGGGCTTGAAAGATATCTTTAGAAAATATCCTTTCTTTAAGCTTTCCGCTCCGGCTCTTCCTTCTCCTCTCTCTGTGTCAGGGGAGGAGAAGATTTTCATCGGGCAGATAAAAAAAGAATTATCGCTTCCCAGCAGCTTTTGGATCTGGGCAGTAGCGGATAATTTAACGAGGGGCTCGGCTTTGAATGCCTTCGAGATAGCAAAAAAGATTTTCTCGAAGTCCTCGGCTTGAAGAATGAGAGAAATGTTCCAGCTTTTCAAACTCACACTCGCAGAGAAAAAGAGGCTTACTCTTTCCTTCCTTTTCAGCGCATTTGCCGCTTTTTTTACCTATGTTTTTGTCGATCTGGTTCAGCCCATCATAGATCAGATGTTCCTCCAGGGAGTGTCGCAGACATCTTCAGGAAAACCCAGCCTCTTGAATTTTCTTTTCAGAAAGCTCCATGCTTCCGAAGAACAGTATATATGGCTTATCCCTTTATTCCTGGTGATTGTTATTTTTGGAAAGGGAGCATTTACTTTCCTCGCTTCTTTTTTCATGAAGACTATCGGGCATAAGGCTGTAAAAAAGATGAGAAACGATCTTTTCGAAAGCCTGGTTTACCAGTCCTCGGGTTTCTTTGAAAGCAAGCCCACGGGAGAGTTGATGTCCCGGTTGACAAACGATGTCGATAAAATCCAGCAGGCGGTCTCAGGGAGCATGGGCGATTTCATCCTGTCGGTTTTTATGCTTTTTGCTCTTCTTGGAAAAATATTTATCACGGATTGGCAGTTAGCTCTTATGTCTTTTGTTATAGCTCCATTGGCCGTTATCCCTCTGGTGCTCTTCAGTCATCAGATCAAGAAGAAGGGAATGCTGAATCAGAAGAAGATGGCCCAGATCTACAATCTCCTTCACGAGACTATTACAGGCAACAAGATTGTCAAGGCTTTCGCCATGGAGAAGTTTGAAATAAAGAAGTTTTTTCGGGCCACCATGGACTATTTCAGAACCAGCATAAAGCTGGCTTTGACGGGAAGTGCTTCCTCTCCTTTTATGGAATTGATGGGAGGGGTTCTCGGGGCTGTCATTCTTGTTTTAGGCACGACTAGAATCACCCGGGGATACATGAGCCCGGGCGATTTCAGCTCCTTTATCATGGCTATTTTTTTGATGTACACGCCCATAAAACGCCTGAGCAGAGCCAATAACACTATCCAGCAGGGAATGGCCTGTTATGAAAGAATAGATGAGATTCTTCAGAGCAAACCCCAGATCAAAGAGCATCCGAGGGCCTATCCTCTCCCGTCAGTCAAGGGGAGGGTGAAGTTTGAAAATGTCTCTTTCAGCTACAATGAGATGATGCCTGTTCTTCAAAATCTTGACTTTGAAGTCATGCCCACAGAGACTGTTGCTCTCGTCGGTCTGAGCGGCACCGGGAAAACGACAGTCATCAACCTGCTCCTGCGTTTTTATGATCCGTCTTCAGGGAGGATCACTATCGATGGCATAAACATCTGTGAGGTAACCCTTTCCTCCCTTCGCTCTCAAATCGGTCTTGTTTCCCAGGAGCTCATCCTTTTCAATGACACCGCGCGCAACAATATTGCTTATGGCCAGGAGGATATTTCTCTGGAGAAGGTTGTTGAGGCAGCCAAGACTGCTGAAGCACATGATTTTGTAATGAAGCTTCCTCAGGGATATGAGTCCAATATAGGCGAAAAAGGGGCCTTGCTTTCGAGCGGTCAAAGGCAGAGATTGGCGATTGCCAGGGCTTTGCTCAAGGATTCCCCAATTCTCATCTTTGATGAAGCCACTTCTGCCCTGGATTCTGAATCGGAAAAATTGATCCAGACTGCTTTAGAAAGCATTATGAAGGACAGGACAGCTTTTATTATAGCCCACCGTTTGTCTACCGTAAGGAGTGCAGACAGGATATTTGTTGTTGACAGGGGCAGGATTGCAGAAATCGGCACCCACGATGAGCTCCTCGAGAAAAACGGAATTTATAGAAAATTGTATGATTTGCAATTTCTAGAGGAATAGGAGGTACTGTATTGATACAGAGTATGACAGGATTTGCAGAGAAGAGATTCGATTCCGAGACTCTCTCGGTTAAGATCAGCATAAAAAGCTTAAACCACCGATTCCTGGATTGGAATTATAGAGGTGCTCAGATTAATGAAGTTGAAAACAGGCTGAGGCAAATCTGCCAGAGCAGGATTCGGAGGGGTAGAATGGATGTTTACCTGGATGTGAATTTTCTGAATCCTTCGGCTTGGGAGCTCAGAATCAACGAGAATTTGCTCTTAAAAATCCTTTCCTCTTTCGAAAAGCTTTCTTCCCGGATAAAGAAAGGCCTGAACTTTCCGGTGGAGAATATCTTCAGCTTTCCACAGGCTGTGGAGCTCAAGAGGAAACGCTTCAACAAGGAAGAGATAGCTTTCCTGGAGAGAAGTTTTGAGAAAACACTGGATGAGGTCCTGAGGATGAGAAGAAGAGAGGGAGAGGAGGTAGGGAAAGAAATTCGAAGCCATATAAGAACTGTAGGACAGGCTGCGAATCGAATCGAAAAACTGGCGAAGAAGCATCCTTCTCTTATCCGGGATAGATTGGTGAGGCGGATGGAAGAGTTAGACAATAAGATTTCCCTCTCTGAAGATAGAATAGCAGAGGAAGCGGCCTATATTGCCCAGAGATATGATTTGACCGAGGAAGTAAAGAGGTTGAAATGTCACCTGGATTTAGTCCGGGAACTACTTTCCCCGGAAAGTGAGGAACCGATGGGTAAGAAGCTGGATTTTATCGCACAGGAGATTTTTCGGGAGGCTAACACCTTGAATTCCAAATCCCAGGATATCGATATAATCAGAGAAAGTTTGACCATAAAGGCGGAGGTGGAAAGCATACGGCAGCAAGTTCAGAATTTAGAATAAATTTTATGATAATATAGAAGAAGAGAAAAAATCATGATTTTTGTCATAACAGGAACATCGGGATGTGGAAAGACCTCTCTGGTCCGCCACGTTCTGGAAAACCTAAAGGATGTCCAGTTTGCTGTCTCCCATACGACAAGGGAGATGAGAAGCTCGGAGGAGGAAGGCAGAGATTATTATTTTGTCTCGGATTCTGAATTTAAACAGATTATCAAAGAAGAGAAATTCGTTGAGTGGGCCATCGTCCACGGCAATTATTACGGAACCTCCAGGAGAGAAATTGAGAAGAAAGGAGCCGTGGGAGATCTTCTCCTTGACATCGATGTCCAGGGCGCTCAGCAGGTTAAGTCAAGAATTAAAAAGGCTGTATTCATCTTTATCCTTCCTCCCTCATTCCAGGAGCTTCAAAGAAGGATTAAGGGGAGAGGTCAGGACGATGCTGGTTCGATCCAGACAAGGCTTGATATTGCCTGCAAAGAGATAAGAGCTTATCCCGAGTTTGATTATGTCATTATTAACGATCAACTGGATAAAGCTGTAAAAGAGCTGGAGTCAATCATTATAAGCACGAGATGTAAGCTTGAGTCTTGCAAAAAAGAAATTGCAGCCGTTATCCGGAGCTTTTCTGAAGATGAATAGAGTTTAAAATGGAAAAAATTGCATTAGGTGTGTGTTCTTCCATAAGCATATACAAAGCATGTGAGATGATCAGGATTTTCCAGGATAAGAAATTTCAGGTACAGGTGATTTTGACTCAAAATGCTTCCCGAATGATTTCGCCTTTACTTTTTAGCGCTCTCTCGGGACATAAAGTTCTCGTAGATCCTTTCCAGGAGGAGGCATCGGACACAATTGCCCACGTGGCTCTGGCTAAAGAAATATCTCTTTTTTGTGTTGCCCCGGCTACCGCGAATATAATCGGAAAATTGGCTTCCGGTGTCGCTGATGATTTCCTGTCGACCCTTTACATGGCAGTCGAGTGCCCCGTTCTTATCGCTCCTGCCATGAATGAGGCTATGTATCTTCACCGCCAGACTCAGCAGAATATCCATAAACTCAAGGCTTTTGGAGTAAAGTTTGTGGAGCCAGAAAAGGGATATTTAGCATGCAGGGATGAAGGATGGGGCAGATTGGCAGCTCCGGAGAAGATCGTTGAAGCAGGGATAAAATTAATGAAGAAGAGCAGGAGTTTAAAGGGTAAAACGGTCATTGTTACAGCCGGCCCTACCCAGGAATCTCTGGATCCTGTTCGCTTTCTCACCAACAGTTCATCGGGCAAAATGGGGTACGAGCTTGCTGAGGAAGCGCTCCGGCGCGGGGCTGAAGTCATCCTCATTTCAGGGCCAACTCACATTTTCCCGCCGCGAAAGGCAGCGGTCAAAAAAGTTCAAACGGCCCGGGAAATGGAGAAGGAGATCCTGAAGCACTTTGCCAACTCTGATATCGTCATCATGGCGGCAGCCGTCTCGGATTTAAGGTTTGCTGAGAGCACTCCGCATAAAATCAAGAAAGAAACTTTAAGTGAGAAGATCGAGATAGTCCCGACTCAGGATATTCTGCAAAAATTAGGCAGGAAGAAGGAGGGCAGGATTCTTGTGGGATTTTCTGCAGAGACCGAGAACGTAGTGGAGAATGCACAAAAAAAGATGAGGAAGAAAAACCTCGATTTAATCGTGGCTAATAATGTCTTGGATGAAGGCATTGGTTTTGGATCGGATTTCAATCAGGTAAGCCTCATTTCTCCAGGCGGTAAAATAGTACACTCAGAAAGAAAGAGTAAGCTTGAGATAAGCCAGATGATCCTGGATAAAGTGGAGGATATTGTTGGGAAAAAAAGCTGAAAAACTCCTTGGGAATCTTGAAGAAAGAGTAAAATTTTTTTCCCAGCTCGGAATGGAATTTATTTCCTCTTCATCTCCTTCTCAAGAGTCCCAGTATCTTTCTTTAAACGAGAGAATCCTCCACTGCCAGGAATGTCCCCTTGCTCAGACGAGGAAGAACGCTGTGCCGGGTGAAGGAAACCTTGGAGCTGAACTTGTGTTTATCGGGGAAGCACCCGGTCGTGATGAAGACATTCAGGGGCGCCCTTTTGTTGGCAGAGCAGGCCAGCTTCTCACCAAAATCATAAATGCCATGCGGTTTGAAAGAGAGGAAGTGTATATCACCAACATCATTAAATGCAGGCCTCCTGAGAACAGAACACCTCACAAAGGAGAGATTGAAAGGTGCAAGAGCTATCTTCTCCAGCAGTTAGAGATGATAAAACCCAGAGTCATCGTAACGTTGGGGAGAGTGGCCGCAGACTTCTTTATCCGGAGCAGCCTGGGGATGACAGCTTTAAGAGGAAATTTTCATGAATTTGGCAATACTCGGGTCATGCCGACCTTTCATCCTTCCTACCTCATAAGAAACGAAGGCAACAAAACAATCAGAAAAATGGTCTGGGAAGACATGCAGAAAGTGATGGCCTTCCTGGGCAAAAAATGACCCTGTATGCTGAAATTATCCTTTCCCTGCCGCTGGACCAATCTTTTTCGTACATAGTCCCTGAGCCATACCAGAGTGAAGTAAAAATCGGCTCGCGAGTTCTCGTTCCCTTTGGCCGGAGGCTTATAACCGGATTTATCGTAAATCTCAGGAAGAGAAAGTTAAACCGGGACATCAAGCTCAAAGAAATAAAGGAGATATTGGACGAGAGACCTGTCTTTTCTCCGTCTTTTCTCTCCTTCACCCGGAAGCTCAGCGAGTATTATTACACTTCGTGGGGAGAACTTCTTCAGGCCTCACTTCCCCCTTCCTATATTCTAAAAAGCAAAACAGAAATATTTCTTTCCGAACAGGGGAAAGCTTCACTTCAGGGTGATGCTCTGTCCCGGGAGGAAAGAGAGCTTTTAAGTTTTCTTGTGAAAAGATCCTACAGCTCTCTTTTTCTTAAAAGGAAATTTAAAATTAAAAATTTCTCCCTTTTTCTTTCCCGGTTAGAACAGAAAGGCTTAATACGGATTCGGGGGAATATCAGGAAGGTGAGGAGAAGGGAAACGCCGGAAGCTGCAGTGAGTCAGACTCAGCTTGAGATCGATTTTTCGTTGGACGCACACTCCCGGGAAGTTTCAGAGCAAATCACCCGGAAAATGAAAGAAGACATCTTTTCACCTTTTTTTCTTTACGGCTCCTCTGAGAAGAGAGAGGCTGTTTATTTTTATTTGATAAAAAAAGTTCTGGAAAAGGGGAGGAGCGTTTTATTTTTAGTACCGGAAATTGCACTGACTCAAAGATTAATGGAAAGATTTGAAAAGAAACTGGGTAAGAGAGTTGCTCTTCTTCACAGCCGGTTATCCGAGAAGAAGAGAGAGCGTGAGTGGCAAAAAATAAAAAATGGAGAGGTGGAAGTGGTTGTGGGGGCTCGCTCAGCTCTATTCTCTCCGCTTGAACATCCGGGATTGATTATTGTGGACGAGGAGCAGGATGAGTCGTACTTCCAGCAGGAGAGTCCCTCTTATGATGCCAGAAAGGGAGGCTGGTTGAGAGCCAGGCAAGAAGGTGCTGTTCTGGTCTACGGTTCCTCTCTTCCTTCTGTCGAGGCGTTTTACAGGGCTAAGAAAAGAGGGTATGTCATATCCTTAAAGAGTGAGCCAAAAAAGAGGAAGGTCGAAATCATTGATGACAGACAGGGGAGAGGAGTGATTTCCCCTGAGATTTTGGAAAGGATTTCGGCACAATTGGTGAAGAGAGAGCCGGTTTTAGTCTTTTTTAACCGCAGGGGATACGCCTCTTTTCTATTATGCTCAAGATGCCATTATATCCCTCGATGCATTCATTGTGATATCACCTTAACTTATCATAAAAGAGAGGACAAACTTGTTTGTCATTACTGCAATTATTCACTTCCCAAAATGTCTGATTGCCCTGAATGCGGCAGCAGGATAATCAGAGAAAGAGGGATAGGCATAGAGGCTGTCGAAGAGGAATTAAGAAGGATTTTTTCTCAAAGCAGGATAGTATGTTTTGATACGGGCCTGAACAGGAAAGACCAGGAGAGAATTCTCCAAAACTTCAGCAGGAGAAAAATCGATATTCTCATCGGAACTCAGCTCCTGGTCCATCAGATGGATTTGCCTCGGGTTTCTTTAGTCGTCATTCTTTTTCCGGAGAAAATTCTGACACTTTCAGATTACAGGGCCAGTCAAAAAGCTTTTCAGACATTAAACCAGATGATGAAATTTCTCAAAGATGATAGTAAAGCGGAGGTCGTGATCCAGACTGCTTTGCCTCATCACTTCAGCATCCGTGAGGCTGCTTTCGGAGATTATCTTTTCTTTTTCCGCCAGGAATTGAAATTTCGCCGTCTTATGGATTATCCTCCTTTTTCACACATGGTTGAGATTTTATTCCAGGGAGAGAACTTGAGAAATGTGGCCAGAATATCAAGGGAATTTCGAGCTCATGTGAGAAAGCATGCTGAAGATGTAGAGATTTTAGGACCAGCCCTGGCTTCGGTGTCAAGGGTAAGAGGAGTATACAGGGTTCAGGTTATCATTAAGGCCCGGAGAAAGAAGATGCTGGATGATGTTTTGAGAAAGTCACTGAAGGCGGCCAAGTTAAGAAAATCGATCTTGGTCTACAGTTGAGAAAGGAAGAGCCGGAGGACAATAGCTGTTCAAATAATTATAGTTTTTCGATAATGATGCGAACCGATCCAGATGAAATCTCTTGCCCCAGCCAGAGTAAAGTAGCCCGGATGTAGACAGTGATAGTATCTCCGAATCCCAAATCAGGAAGCTCTGCGCTGAGGGGTGCCTCATAAATTACAGCCGCTGTGCCATCTCCTGCTGTAGTTACTATTGTTGAGGGGAGGCTGTCAATACTTCCAATACTGACTCTGTTTCCACTGGCGTCGTACATTTCAAAAAGGAGGTCCCAACCTGCCATAACTCCGTTTTGATCTCTCAAAGTGGCTGTTATTGTTGTGAAATCATTTACAGCTATATTGGCAAATAATGTAATATCACCTGCTGTGACAGTGATTGTCTCTTGAACAGAGGGTCCTATAAGTTGAATGGGAGCCATGTCGGCGATAACTTCGTCACTTTCTCCCTCCACCATGGCTCGAATAAAGACAACGATGTCTCCGAGAAGCTCAGAGGCAAGGGGAGTGTTGTATATGACCGTCGTAACACCACTTTCATTTGTAGTTTTTTCAATAATCGGAACGTCTAATACACCATCTTCGAATAAGCCAAATTCAATTTTGTTCCCAAACTCATCGCTAAGGTCAAAAATGATGGTCTTATTATTCAGAGGATTGCCTAATTTGGTTAAGGTTGCTGTTACAGTGACTGTTTCTGCTGTGGGTCCAGTATTTACGGTACTAGGGCTGGTGGATAATTTCAGAGTCGTAGCAAAACCTGAAGGGCTGAAGGGAGTATCAATATTTATCATAGGAGATCCTTGATCTGGTGTGGGTCTTTTGCATGTGTTAAAGAGAATCAAGATCAATACCAGAGAAAAAACGAATATAAAATTTATTTTCATTTTC
>DAOUYU010000105.1 GCA_030673995.1 Candidatus Aminicenantota bacterium | reverse complement strand
GTTCTATTTCATAACGTGACTCGCTTCTTTTTCCTGTCTCGTGCTCAAACATCTCGGCCGGCTGACTTCGTCACCTTCCCTCGAAGACCGAGCTCCGAAGGCTAAACCTTCAATGGTCGCTTCGGCTATCCCCCAAAACCTGGTAGTGAAAAGAAGGAGACGGGAGAAGAACAATACCTGCTCAGCCTCGCTCCCCTTCAATTTTTACTTTCTAACTTCTTTATTTTATACTGAAGCCATGAATTTCGCTTTGTTCGGCTATCCAAAAACCGGAAAAACCACTTTGTTTAATCTCCTCACGGGCGCAAAAATCGACGTCAAATCATATGAAGACGGAAAGAAAGAAATCAACCGGAGAACATGTCCTGTTCCCGACGCTCGATTTGAAAAAATATGGGATCTTTACACTGAGAAGGCAAAGATCACTGCTGCGATTGATTTTATAGATTTGGGTGGAATCTCCTTTGGTGACGTTAAAAGCAGCGCTTATTTGAATTATCTGCGCAATGCTGACGGGCTTACGCATGTAGTGAGAGGATTTACCGAAACTCAAATTCCTCATCCAAAAGGAAAAATCAATCCTGAAGATGATATCCTTTCCATGGAAGAGGAACTCATACTCTCCGATTTGACATCGATAGAATCCCGCCTGGATAAGCTGCATAAAGAACTGATAAGGTCAAAAACTCCAGAGGGAGAACAGGAAAAGGAACTCCTTGAACGACTGCGCTCCCATCTTAAGGAAGAAAGAAGCATTCGCGAGATGAGCCTTTCTCCCACGGAAGAAAAGTTCATCCGAAGCTTCGCCTTTTTAAGCCAAAAGCCAATCTTACATATGATCAATGTGGACGAAAAAGACATTCCTCTCATTGAAAAACCTGCTGAGATTTATCAGTCTGATAAAAAAGACACAGCCGTCCTGGCTTTCTGCGGAAGGATCGAAACCGAAATCCTTGAGCTAGAAGAAGAGGAAAAAGAGGCTTTTCGCTCAGAATACGGTTTAGGCGAGCTGACTGCTCCTAAATTTCTAAAAACTTCCTCTGACCTTCTCAAGGTGATTACCTTTTTTACCATCGGCAAAGAAGAGGTCAAAGCCTGGACTGTCAGGAAAAACACACCGGCTTTGAAAGCAGCAGGCTCGATTCATTCAGATATCGAAAAAGGATTCATACGGGCAGAAGTCATATTCTGGGAAGAACTTCTCCAGTATGGCTCTTTCCAGGCTGCCAAAGAAAAGGCAGCTGTGCGCCTGGAGGGAAAGGACTATCTCGTTCAAGATGGAGATGTCATATATTTTCGATTTGCCAAATAATATACAAAAGGACAAGGCTTGAAAAAAACATTCGAGATTTCAGCACAGTCGAACCGTTCTTCGGCACGAACAGGGATCATACGAACACCCCATGGATCTATAGAAACTCCTGCTTTCGCTCCGGTGGCAAGCCAGGGGACTGTCAAAGGTCTCCCCCACAGTCTTCTTCAAAATCTAGGTGCCCAGTTCATACTCGTTAATTCTTACCATCTTTATCTTCGCCCGGGAGTGGAAATCATAAGCAAACTGGGAGGAGTTCATTCTTTTATTTCCTGGCACAAACCCATCCTCTCCGACAGCGGCGGCTTCCAGATTTACAGTCTCTTCCCTCTTGTCAAAGTGATGGAAAAAGGAGTCGAATTCACATCCCATCTCGATGGAACAAAAATCTTTCTTACCCCTGAAGATATCCTGGATATCCAGATAAAATTGGGCTCAAATATCATCATGGTCCTGGACCATTTTGTCCCCTTCCCTTCATCTGAAGAGAAAATGAAAGACGCCGTCTCACTTACCACCCAATGGGCCAGGCGCTCCAAAGGATATTTCATGCAGCAGGATACAGACCGGCTGCTCTGGGGCATCACCCAGGGCAGCGTCTATTGGAACCTGAGGAAGCGTAGCATTGAAGATTTAATGGAGATCGACTTCAACGGCTATGCTTTAGGAGGTCTTGGTATAGGCGAGCCTAAATCACAACTCATGGAAACCTTAGAAAAATCCGATGCGCTCCTTCCAAAAGACAGGCCTCGGTATCTCATGGGCATTGGTTACATCAGTGATATCCTGGAGGCCGTTGAAAGAGGGATAGATCTTTTTGATTGTGTCCTCCCCACAAGAAACGCTCGAAACGGAACTCTCTTTACCAGCAAGGGGAAAATAATCATAAAAAATGCAAAATATGCTCAGGACAAAAAGCCCCTTGACGAAGACTGTTCCTGCTATACCTGCAATAATTTCTCGCGTGCCTACCTCCGCCATCTCTTCGAAAGACAGGAGATTAGCTCAGCAATTCTCAACACAATCCACAACCTTCATTTTTATCTTGACATCTTCAGAAAAATTAGGCAAGCTATTCAATCCAACTCATTCCATCAATTAAAAAGTAGCATAGTAGATAAAAAGGAGGAAGGATAAAATGGCACTAGGAGCGCTTCTCTCATTCTTTTATCAACCACAGGCTGCATCCCGCCCCGGTACCAATCCCTTCAGTTTTTTTATTATGATGGGCCTCATCTTCGTGGTCTTCTACCTGTTGGTGATCATGCCCTCACGTAAGAAACAGAAGAAGCATCAAGAAAATGTCGCACAACTTAAACCAGGAGACAAAGTCGTAACATCAGGAGGTATCTACGGCACCGTTATGGGAACACAAAAAGACAAGATCGAGCTGAAAATTGCCTCCAATGTCAAAATTGATGTATCCAGAAATGCCGTGGCAGTTATCTTAACCCCTCAGCAGAAATAAAGATAATATATCATCGAATTGATACGCTCATATATAAGATAGACTTCATTTTCTATTCGTCTATAAAGGCGGAAAATTTGAAATGAAAAAAAACTTGCTCTGGAGAGTCATTCTGGTCGGCTTCATCATCATTCTGGCTGTGGTTCTCTTTTACCCTCCCAAAGACAAAATCCATTACGGTCTTGATCTAAAAGGCGGGATGCATCTTGTTCTTCAAGTGGTGACAGATGACGCCGTAAAAAGTGAAACAAACCGGATCATTAACATCATACGTGACGAGCTTAAAGAAAAAAACATAGATTATGAGACCATCCCCCCTGGAAAAACAGGCGAATTCTCCATCCAGAATTTCAATCCTGACAAAGAAGGTGAGATTAAAGAGCTTTTAGATGATTTTAAGGATTGGAATTACTCCATCATCGGAAATTCCGCCTCCCTTTCTATAGAATCAGGCGCAGCCATGTATTACAGGGAGCAATCTGTAAAGCAAGCCATCGAGACACTCTGGAATCGGGTTGATGAGATCGGGCTGACAGAACCGACCATTCAAAGACAGGGAGGGTATGGAACAGACAGGATCATTGTAGAACTTCCCGGAGTCGAAAACCCAGAATGGGTGAAAAAAATAATAAAAACCACTGCCTTCCTGGAGTGGAGGCTCGTCAAAGCAGGACCCGCATCGGATATGGAAAATCTGCTCAAAGATTTTGAGGGCAAGGTTCCTGACGATATGGAAGTCATGAGAGGGGATCCCAGAAGGACACAAGGAGGTTATTATCTTCTGGACCGGGTGGCTCATGTTACAGGAAATGATCTGCGGGATGCCCGCCCATCCACCGATAGATGGAACAAGCCGGCTGTAGCATTCCGGTTTAGCCCGGAGGCGGGTAAAAGATTTTATAAATTAACCTCGGAGAACATCAATAAGCCTTTAAGTATTGTCCTCGATAAGAAAGTCCAGGAAGTGGCAACGATTGAAAGCAGAATCTCTGACACTGGAATTATCACAGGCACCTTCAGCGCTGAGGAAGTTGAGGATCTTGCTCTTGTCCTCAAGGCAGGAGCTCTTCCTGCAGCGATCAAATATCTTGAAGAAAGAACAATCGGCCCCTCACTCGGCGCAGATTCCATCCGGAGAGGTCTTTTTTCTATTGGTACCGCCCTCATCCTCATCCTGATCTTTATGGTGTTCTATTACCGGCTTTCCGGAATTAATGCCGTCGTCGCTCTTATCCTCAATATAATCATCCTTATGGGCACTCTCTCTTATTTCAAAGCCCACCTCACCCTTCCCGGCATGGCCGGCATAATCCTGACAATTGGAATGGCAGTGGACGCCAATGTCCTGGTTTTTGAAAGGATTAGAGAGGAGCTCACGACTGGAAAAAGCATTTTAAGTTCGATCGCAACAGGTTTTAGCCGTGCATTCAGGACCATTCTGGATGCAAACGTCACCACCATTATTGCCGCCATTTTTCTTTTTCAGTTTGGAACAGGCCCCATCAAGGGATTCGCAGTCACTCTCATTATCGGAATCACTGCCAGCATGTTTACAGCAGTATTTGTTTCCCGCCTGATTTTTGATCTCTTCCTTTCCAAAAGGAAGAAGCGAGAAAAACTGAGCATATAAAAATGCAGATATTCAAAAAACCCGACTTCAACTTCATGAAATACAAATACATTGCCTTTTCCCTCTCCGGAATCCTCATTATTGCCGGAATTATCAACATCACCTCCGGGAAAGGACTGAACCAGGGCATCGACTTTGCCGGAGGATCTTTGATTCAAATCAGGTTTAAAAATGCCTTTCCGATCTCTGAATTTCGGCAGACTCTGAAAGACGCCGGCTTGAGTGGAAGCGAGATTCAAGAAGTGGGAAAAGGAGAGCAAGAGTTTCTGATCAGGACCATGCTTCCTGAAGAAGAATCAGACCAGGAGCTGGAAGCACATGTGATTATGGCAACGAGAATTGTTGATACTCTTACTACTAATGAAGACAGGTCAGCCACTGAAAATGGATTAAAAGACCTTAATAACATCAATATCAATGAGCTTACTCAAATTCTAAAAACATCATTTCCTGATGAAGCTCAAGAAATAGCAAAAAAAATCACCGGCGCTAAGGAATCTGCTGAATTCAAGGGCATAATTGAAGATTTCGACCAGCTGATAGGTGAGGGAATCAGCAGAGACACTATTGAAAATCTAAAAAAATCAACATTTCTTGGAAGCCTTACAGTCAAACGCAGGGAAACGGTTGGCCCTCAAGTCGGTTATGACCTGGGAAGAAAGGCTAAACAGGCTACTGTCTGGGCCTTGATAGGAATGCTTATCTACATAGGAATCCGATTCAAGCTTGCTTACGGAGTCGCTGCCATATTAACCCTGGTTCACGATGTCTTGATGACTATGGGAATCTTTTCTTTCACCAACAGAGAAATCAATCTTCCGGTCATAGCAGGTATTCTCACTATAGTGGGATATTCCCTGAACGACACCATTGTTATTTTTGATAGAGTCAGAGATAACATAAAACTTTTCAGAAAATATGAGTTCGAAAAAATTCTTGATAAAAGCATTAACCAGACATTAAGCAGAACTGTGATCACTTCAAGCACCACTTTTCTGACCGTTTTGGCTATTTTTCTTTTTGGAGGAGAGGTCATAAACGATTTTGCCTTTACAATGATCATTGGTGTCGTTATAGGAACGTACTCCTCCATCTTCCAATCCTGTCCTCTCCTTTTATTCTGGAATAAAATATTCAAACCAAAAAAAGGGATGGGAAAATGATTATTTTTAGACTTGTCAAAAAGTTTTTTTTCCTTTATACTTTTTGTAGGTAACCATCTTTTATCTGAGGTACAGAAATGGTTCAAAAAATAAAAAAGACTCGAAAGATAAAAAAAGTTCAAAAAATAAAGCCCTTGAAAAAAGAAAATATTCCTGCTTTATTCAAGGACTCTTTTTTCGTTGCGGATAGAGGCAGCATAAGAAAAGCCATTGCTCTTCCTATTGCTTTGCTCGTTCATGATAGCCTTGTTGCAGCCATAATTATCATTCCTCTTCTCAAGATTGGCGAATTGCCCCAAATAGAAATCTACAGCGCCTTTCTTGCTCCTCCACCACCTCCTCCACCACCTCCTCCGCCTCCTCCAAAAAAACGAAAAAAACCTACA
>DAOUYU010000028.1 GCA_030673995.1 Candidatus Aminicenantota bacterium | reverse complement strand
ATGAAAAAGAACATACGGCGGATGTGATGAGCTGTGGTGCGGAGTTTCGAGGCCACCGAGAAGGCCGAGTGAAGAAAGGCGTTAAAAATCTGAAGGGGAGCAAGGCTATCCCCCAAAACCTTTTCTGATTGATGGAAAAAGAGATGCTTACTTCCTTTTTACTAGAACTTGGGCCAGAGAGGCAATAGCCTTTCTTTTTCCTATTAAGCCCAAACCTTCGTTAGTCTTCGCCTTAACTCCCAAATCATCCTCTTTAATCTCAAGTATGGGGCATAAAACTTCTTTCATCTGATGAATGTATGATGCCAGCTTAGGCTTCTCTGCAATGACAATCGAGTCGATATTCATAATCTCCAACTTTTGCTCTTTGATTCTGGAAACAACTTCCTTTAACAATTCAGTGCTTCGAACATCTTTATATTTCGGATCTGTATCCGGAAAAATTTGACCAATATCTCTCCCCCCCATAGCCCCCATAAGCGCATCTATAATGGCATGAATCAAACAATCGCCATCAGAATGGCCCTTCAATCCTCTTGGAAAATCTATCTCTACGCCTCCTAAAAAGAGCTTGCGTCCTTTCTCTAACTTGTGGATATCATAACCAAGCCCGGCTTTAATCTCCAAGTAACACCTCCGCAATACTCAAATCATCAGGGGTTGTGATTTTAATATTTTTGGGATCTCCCTGAACGACACACACTCTCTCCCCCGTTCTCTCTACCAGGGAAGCCTCATCCGTACCATAAAAACTATCTTCCCGAGCCTTATCCAGTGCTGTCTTCAGTATATGATGGAAAAATCCCTGTGGAGTTTGAACCTTGAAGAGCTTCTCTCGGTCCAGCGTTTGGGTCACTTCTTTTCCCTCAACGAGCTTGATGGTGTCTTTAACCGGAACAGCAGGGACAACGGCCCCCTTTTCCTGGGTTGCCTCAATGACGCGATCGATCAAATCTTCACTGACCAAAGACCTGACTCCATCATGAACCAGTACGATTGCCGCTTTCTCAGGGTCGATCTGACGAAATCCCGAAAGAACAGAATCCTGTCTTCTCTCTCCTCCTCTCGCAACAGCAACAATCTTTCCGTACCGTTTAAGATACTTTTCTTTCTCGGAGTCATCCTTCAACACCAGAACGATCTCTTCCACTCTTTTGTGAACTTCAAACTTATCCAGGCACCAATCTAAAACCGGTTTCCCCTTTAAGAGGGCGAATTGTTTGGCGAAACCGAAGCGCTTCCCTTCTCCAGCAGCAACAATAATAACCGTAACTTTCTTCATTAAGACTCTTCGTTGTAGCGGCCAAAGATCATCTTGCCCACTGTTGTCTGAAGCACGGAGGTAACGGTGATATCGATGTTCTGCCCGATCATCTTGCGTGAGTTATCGACTACAACCATAGTGCCATCATCCAGGTAGGCTACGCCTTGATCTTTTTCCTTCCCTTCTTTGAGGATAAAGACTTTTATCGTTTCTCCGGGTAAAACCACCGGTTTCAAAGCATTCGCCAGCTCGTTGATATTAAGGACAGTGATCCCCTGAAGCTGAGCGACTTTACTAAGGTTAAAATCATTGGTAACAATTTTAGCATCCAGATGTTTGGCCAATTCAATGAGCTTGGAATCCACATCCTTGATTTCAGGGAAATCCGTTTCAGAAATCACGGTTGATACTTGAGAAGACTTTTGGATATGATCCAGTACATCCAATCCTCTCCTTCCTCTCTGTCTTTTCATTCCATCGGAAGAATCGGCAACGAGTTGAAGCTCTTTGAGAACAAACTGGGAAAGGACAAGGGTCCCTTCGACAAAGGCCGTATCACAGAGGTCCGCGATACGTCCATCAATAATTACACTTGTATCAAGAATTTTATAACTGCGCCCTATGCTTTTTTCCCTAAAAAATCTGAATAGGTGTGGCGGGTCAAGCCATTCGAACTTCCGATTGCCCACTAAAAATCCGATGTAAGGCATGATGAGGAGAAAAAATATCCTGATAAAGGTAGTCGTCGGATTATCTTCTGCAATCGTTTGATAAATAGAACCCAGACCCCAACCCAAAAGAACACCTGTAAAGGTTCCTATTGTCGAGCTCCATATAATCCTAAACTGGGTTTTTCGAATTCTTGTCTCCAGGTAAACGATAACAATGCTCAATATAAAACCTATAATAGCCCCAATATACGGAGTTAGATGAAAAGGAGAGAAAAAATACCCTGCTAATGTTATCAATGCAACCACAACAAATCGAAAAATAAAAATACTCATTTTATATACCTCAAAATAGTATTCCTACCGCTTGCTTAATATTTTGAACTCCCTCGAGTTTTATATCCGGAATGTCCTCTTTCTCCAGCTGAGAGATGTTGCCCTGGGGCAAAACAACCGATTTAAACCCTAGTGCGCAGGCTTCTTTCAACCTGGCCAGGGGGTGGCTTACAGAACGAATTTCCCCACTCAGCCCTACCTCCCCAAAAACAGTCATGTCTTGAGGAATGGCCTTATTCTTCAGACAAGAAACAACTGCCATGATTACAGCTAAATCTGTGGCCGGCTCATCAAGGGTCAGCCCCCCGGCAACATTGATATAAATATCTTCTCCTGCGAAGCTGAAGCCAAGCTTTCTCTCAACGATAGCCAAAAGCATGGCAGCGCGAAAATGATCGATGCCGATTGTCATTCTTCTTGGATTTCCGGTGAATAAGGTGGATGAAACCAGAGCCTGAATCTCGGCAAGGAGTGGGCGAGATCCTTTGATGGTGCAAACCACCACACTACCCGCCTCCTCGGTAGGCCTCTCCTTCAAGAAAAAAGCGGAAGGATTAGAGACAGGTTGAAGCCCTCTGCTTCCCATCTCAAATATGGCCAGCTCGGAGACAGGGCCAAATCTGTTTTTCAGGGCCCGAAGCACTCTGTGACTGTGATCCCTCTCCCCCTCAAAATAAAGAACAACATCCACCATGTGTTCCAGCGACTTAGGCCCGGCTAAAGAACCCTCCTTCGTGATATGACCGATAAGAAACGAAGAAATCTGGTTTTTCTTGGCAAAACGAAAGACCTGATGAGCAACTTCTCGAACTTGACTGATTGTACCGGAAGATGAAGATAGCTTCGAAGAAAAAATAGTCTGGACAGAATCCAAGACAAAAATCTGAGGGTTCAGCTTTCCTACATGGGTTATAATTCGCTCGAGGTTGGTTTCTGCCAGAAGGTACAGCTTTCCAGCCCGAATGCCCAGCCTCTCGCCTCGAACCTTAATCTGTTCCAGGGATTCTTCTCCTGAAACATATAAGACTTTTTTCCCCTGGACGGCAAAATCACGGCTCACTTGAAGAAGAAGAGTGGATTTCCCGATTCCTGGTTCGCCCCCTATTAAAACAAGGGATCCCAGAACGATTCCTCCCCCGAGAACAGAATTTAATTCCTCGATCCCGGACTTTATCCTCTCTCTTTTTGCCTCCTTTATCTCTTCGTAAAGGACGGGTTCGGAAGGCGGAAAAGAAAATTCAACCGCAGCCTCCTCTTCTACTTCTTCAATCAAGGTGTTCCATTCACCACAATTGGGGCATCTCCCCAACCACTTCGGAGAATGGAATCCACAGTTCTGGCAGACAAAATTTGTCTTAGTCTTCATTAAAAACCAAACTCCAGACCGAAATATATTTCTCTCTTTGGAGCCAAAGTGAAACCATCTATCCCAAACAGAAGATAAAAATATCTGGAAGCAGCATATCTTGTCCAAATCCTGAAATGGGGACGAGGATGGCGGTTGAAATCAAAACTTTCTAAAGAGAACTTTAACCTGTCGCCTGCAACATAATAATCGAGTCCTGCCCCAATCTCAGATTCCATAATGCCGGCTCTAAGAGAAAAGGCTCCCCATCGCACTCCTCCCTGCGCGGAATAAACAAATTTATCTAACCACGGATCATGGATAATCTGAGTCAGCAAATACTTTTTCTTCTCTGACCACAGGGCAAGGCTAAAGTAATTCTTCAACCTTTTGCTCCTGCCATAATACTCTGTCGTTAATCCCCCCACAACTTTAATGTTAGAGACTGGATGGATGATTCTCTCCAGCTCACCCATAGCAGCTTCGGCTTTTTCGTATAACTCCTTTTGATGAATAAGTTTGCCCAGCGTCCCTTCACCTCGGTTAATCTTCTCCAACGATTCATTGAGGAGACTAAAAGATTCTTCTGTTTTTGTGATGAGGTCCTTTATGCTTTCCAGGTTTAATTTAATACTCTCCCTGTTCTCCTCCGCCATATCTTTTAAAAGAGCGATCAATTCACCCAAATTCTGTGAGACCTCATCAATTCTTTGTTCAAACTTCTGGAAAGCTTGAGAAGAGCTCTGAAGTCCCCGCTGGAGTTCCTCCTTGTTTGCTCCGAAGAATTCTTTAAAATCCGAAGTGAAAGAAGACAGATCCCGGAGAGTATCTCTAAAATTGGTCCTCGACTCTTCCTCTCCGACAATCCCTTTTAGAATCCTTCCCATTTCTTTAACTTCAGTGCTTAACGAGACCATAGGGGCTCCCATCTGGTCAAAACTCACATAGGGAATCCCTCCGATCGTTTCCTCTGGTTTGTAAAAATCTGTAGCTTCTTCAGGTACGATCTCGATGTGCCTTTCTCCTAAAAGCCCCATGGTGGCCAGGGTGGCTTTAGAACCACGCGGCACTGCGACTCCGGAGTCTATATTCATCAAAATCTCAGCTTTTCTTCCCTTTAACCTGATATCCTTAATATATCCAACTTTTACACCTGCCATCCTCACCTCTGTTCTCTTTTCCAGGCCTGCAGCGGAATCAAAAGAAACAGAGAGAAGATAACCCCTTTTGAAAAGAACGCCGAAATCTCCTATGACGAATATGACTGCCACAAGAATAGAAAAAGCAACAACTATGAATATTCCGATTTTCAACTCCCGGGTCAATCTTTCCTCCTCAAATCTCGACTCGTGAATAATCCAGGCTACCTGAATAATCCAGGCGGGTAAATAATAATACTTTTCGCATAATTTTTCACCAATTTTTAATAGGTCCTTTAGCCTGGCCATGAATAAACTGCTGGATGACCGGATTCTTCGAGTTTCTAATTTCCTCGGGAGCCGCTGCCTCGACAATCTTCCCCTCATAAAGCATGGCAATCCTGTCTGCAACCTTATAAGCACTGACTATATCATGGGTTATGACAATCGAGGATACATTCATTTCTCTTTTCATCATGTTGATCAAATCATTTATAGCATCGGCCCTGATCGGGTCAATACCAGTGGAAGGCTCATCATAGAGGATGATATCCGGCCGATAGGCGATCGCGCGTGCCAACCCAACTCTCTTCCTCATGCCTCCACTGAGCTCTTGGGGCATGAGACCTTCACATCCTTTTAATCCGACCTTGTCTAAGCTTTCGGCCACCAACTCTTGAATTCTTTCCTGCGAAAAATCCGTGTACCTTTCCAGGCCAAAGCTTACATTCTGCGCAACTGTCATGGAATCAAAGAGTGCGACTCCCTGAAAGAGCATTCCAAATCTTGGGGTAATCTTGTGAAGTTCATCATCCTTAAGAGTGGTGATCTCGACTCCATCCACAAAAATCTGACCCTTATCGGGCCTGAGGATTCCAATAATGTGCTTTATGAGCACACTTTTCCCTGATCCGCTCTGGCCAATAACAGCCAGAGTTTCGCCCTGTTTAAGGTCGAGGTTAACGCCTTGCAAGACCTTTTTCCGGCCAAAAGCTTTATGAAGATCGACAATCCGAATCATGTTCCCTAAATGGAGGGGAGAGCTTTGCTGAGAAAAAAATTTACGATTAAAATGCTGATACTGGCTATTACAACTGTCTTGGTCGTTGCCTTCCCCACGCCTTCAGCTCCACCCGCAGCTCTCAATCCCTGCCAACAACCTATTAAAGCGATGATAACCCCAAAAACCGCCGCTTTTATAAGCCCCCCTGCAATGTCCCATAATTCAACATAGTGCACAGTAGTTCTGATGTAAAGAATCCTGTTAACACCCATGATGTAAACATTATAAAAGAATCCGCCAGCCATTCCGATTATATCCCCATACATTGTCAGACAAGGAAGCATGATGAAGCAGGCCAGAACTCGAGGGATAACAAGGTAGCGGGTGGGGTCAGCGCCCAAACTGAAGAGGGCATCAATCTGTTCGGTTATCTTCATCGTCCCAATTTCTGCAGCTATAGCCGAACCCACTCGCCCTGTAACCATTAAGCCAACCAAAATAGGAATAAATTCTTTCGTAAGGCCTAGAGAAAGCATCGGCCCTCCATAAGCTTCTGAATCCGGGCCGATGTACCTGTGAAAGGCCACGTATATATGGAGTCCAAAAGCAAGACCGACAAAGGCTGCGGTAAGGGATACTAAGGGCAGTGACCTGACGCCTATTTCCTCAAGCTGTTGAATGAACACTTTCCTTTCCCATGGCTTTTTAAACATGTTTTTAAGCACCTTGAGCAGGAGCAGGCTGACCTCTCCGGCTTGCTGAAAAAAGGAATAAAAATAGGCGAGTAGGGACTTTGGTTTCTGGAACATTATCAGCCTTTAAAAAGGGTGGAACTCTGCGTCAGAAAATCGAGCAAACGTGTTTAAAAAGGCAAGTTTTATTTTCCCAGTCGGACCATTTCTTTGCTTGGCTATGTTGATGTCTGCTTCTCCTCGTATATTCTCATCATCGGGGCGGTATAACTCCTCCCGGTAAATGAAGATTACAACATCAGCATCCTGCTCGATGGCTCCAGATTCTCTCAGATCCGAAAGTTGAGGGATCGGTTTGCTGCGACTCTTCTCCGGAGCACGGCTTAGCTGGGAAAGCCCGACAACGGGAATCCTGAGCTCTTTAGCTAGCTCTTTCATCGAACGGGATATATAAGACATCTCCTGAGTTCTATTTTCAAACCTCCCTCCCGGACGCATAAGCTGCATGTAATCGACAAAAAGAATGTCCAGGTTTCGCTCCATTTTCAGTCTTCGGGATTTGGCTTTCATCTCCATGACCGTTAAAGCCGGAGTCTCATCTAAAAATATTTTAGCCCGAGAAAAGGCCTCGGCACTCAGCTTGAGCTTTCCGAAATCTCTCTCCCCTATGAAACCGGTCCTGACCTTCTTGATGTCTAGCTGAGCCTCGGCACAGAGCAACCTGATAACAATCTGTTCCTTCGCCATTTCGAGAGAGAAAAAACCCACAGAATAGTCTGTGTTTAGGCCTACGTTTTGAGCAATATTCAAACACAGCGCTGTTTTCCCCATCGAAGGCCGGGCCGCAACAACTAAAAACTCAGAGCTGTGAAAACCGGCAGTCAATGCATCCAAATCCCGAAATCCTGTTGGGACTCCAGTAACAGCTTCTTTCCGTTCGTGGAGTGCTTTAATCATCTCCAGGGTAGGCTCCGTTAATGAACTCACAGGAATAAAACCAGGCTTAATCCTCTGTTCAGCCACATCTATGATTGCAGACTGGGCCTCATCCAGAAGTTGATCAGCATCATCCTTTTGCTCATAACTTGAGGAAATAATCTTAGCCGAGGAAAGGATAAGTTGCCTTAAAAGAGATTTTTCCTTCATAATCTGGGCATAGAATTCAACATTCAAACTCTTGGGAACACCATCCATCAAGGACGAAAGATATGAAGCACCACCGACTTCATCGAGTGCTCCCGCTTTCTGAAGTTCTTCTGATAAGGTAACCACATCAACAGGTTTGCCTTTATCCACTAAAGAAACGATCTTCTCGATAATTTTCCGATTAGCCTCTTTGTAAAAGTCCTCCGGAGATATAATGGAAAGGACCACATTCAGATTTTTATTATCAATAAGAATCCCACCTAAAACAGTCTTTTCAGCCTCGGGGCTGTGAGGAGGGATTTTTTTCAAGAACATTAAATCGAGTTCCACTTATTCACTCTCTCCTTTCACTTCTTCCCTTCTTTCCTCTTCTTCCTTTGCCTCCGCTTTTACCTCTTCTGGCTCTTCCTCCTCCTTTTCCGGAGCCTTCTCTTCTTTCTTCTCTTCGGTTTCTTCCTCTTCCTTCACGACTTCGGTTTCTTCCTCTTCCTTCACGACTTTGGTTTCCTCTTCCTTCACATCTTTGATTTCTTCTTCTTCCTTCACGACTTCTACCTTTACCTCTGCCAGATCATCATGGAAGACTTTGATAGGCACGGTGTAATTCCCCAACCTCTTTATGGGTTCCTCTAATAAAATCTTCTTTTTGTCAATCTCAAAGCCTGCTTCATGAAGAGCATCTTTTATGTCTGAAGAACTCACCGAGCCGAAAATGACATCCTTTTCCCCGCTCTTCCTCCGGAAAGAAAGAGTCGTTTGGGTGAGTTTCTGGATTATATCTTGATAGGATGTCCTCTCTTTCTCGAGTTTTTTCCTCAAGGCCTGCCTTTCTATTTCGATCATTTTAATATTAGAAGATGTAACCTCAAGGGCAAATCTTTTGGGAATAAGGTAATTTCTCCCGTACCCCGGGGCAACATCCACAATATCTCCTCTTCTCCCCAGGTTTTCCATATCCTGTTTCAGAATGACTTTCATTGTCCCTCCAATCACAACTCAATCAACAAGGTAAGGGAGCAAGGCCAGTATGCGTGCTCTCTTTATTGCGGTGGACAGTCTTCTTTGGTGAAAAGAACACGTCCCGGTTATGCGTCTTGGGGAAATTTTGCCTCTCTCGAGAATATACTTTTTCAAAACCTCAACATTTTTGTAATCAATATATTTCACATTCCTCTGACAAAAACGGCAGAACTTCCTTTTGGGTGGGAAATATCTCCTGAAAGATCCTCTATCCATCCTTCTTTCTCTCGCCATTCTACTCCTCCTCTTCAGTCTTTTTTGCAGGGGATAAAACCTCCGGGGCTAAATCCTCTTCCTCAACTCTCTCTTCTTCTCCCGAAGGCTCCTGAGCTTCCTCTGGTGGGGAGACTTCTTTTCTCTTTTTCCGAACATTTTCTTTGCTCTCTTTCTTCACCGTCAGAAAACGCAAAATCGCCTCTGATTGTTTGAAGCGTCTTTCAAGCTCATTGGGAATGGCTGAGTCCCCTTCATAGTGAAAAAAGACATAGAATGCTTCCTCCTGCTTTTTAATCTGGTAAGCCAACCTCCTCTTTCCCCATCTGTCTTCCTTTATCATCTTCCCTTTCATTTTAGAAATGACCCCTGCCATTTGAGTGATGATCTTTTCAGTTTCTTCCTCTTCCAGAGTTGGGGAAATGAGGAATGCTGTTTCGTATTGTCCCATTGAGACCTCCTTATGGATTTAAAGCTCCTTCCTCTCAGAGAAGAAACAAGGAGACATTATTCATAAAAAATGCCGCTACATTTACTTCTTTTCAATGATATCTACTCCAAAGTCTTTTCTCTCTGATTATACAGATTCATTGCTTTTTCCACTCCTCCAGATAAGACCATCTCCAGGGCTTCTTGAGCTTTCTTTAAGCCTTTATCCAGATAAGGATCCTCCGCCTCATTAAAGGGAGAGAGAACATACTCTGTTGCATCTTCATCGGGGGAGAGGGGGCCAATCCCTATTCTTATCCTCGGGAATTCTGTGGTTCCAATTTCCTGGACGATCGAACTCATTCCTTTATGAGTTCCAGGTCCTCCTTTTTTTCTTATCCTAATCTCTCCCAAAGGGATATCTAAATCATCATAGACTACAATAAAATGTTCTGGCTTCACGCCTCTCCCTTTGAGAATCTCTTTCACGGCAAGGCCGCTGTTGTTCATGTAGGTCATTGGGAGGGCAAGAAGGACTCTTTCTCCCTTCCTTTCAACCTGAAAGGCTTTGGAATGAAATATTTTCTTTCTCAATCTGATCTTCCACGCTTTGGCCAGTCGTTTAATAAAAGTGAATCCCACGTTATGTCTTGTCCCAGCATAACGTCTCCCGGGATTCCCCAATCCAACAACTGCCCACACATACTACTCCTTCTCTTTTTCCCCTTCTTTTTCTTCTCCCTTCTTTTTTTCTTCTTCGGCCTTCTCTCTTTTAATGATTTCGGGTTCTTCCTCTTCAGCAATGACCTCCTCTTCCTTCTCCTCAACTTCTATTTCTTCCTCTTTGCTCGGTGCCTCAACAAGCACTAATATTGTATCAGGAGCGCTTAAAATCTCCACTCCCTCGACAGGGGCTATGTCCTCGACCTTAAGAGATTGATGGAGATGGAGGTCGCTTATATCGACTTCAATATGCTCGGGGATATCCTTTGGAAGACATTCCACTTCCACTTCTCGGGTCATTAAATCAACAAATCCTCCTTCCGTCTTCACTCCCACTGCTTCTCCTACTGTAACGACAGGGACAGAAATTCGAACGGTTTTATCCATTTTAATCTGAATAAAATCGGCATGAAGAATTTCATCTGTGACAGGATCTCTCTGTAGCTCTTTTATCATCGCATCTCTCATCTCTGAGTCAAACGAGATTTGAAAAACAGTGTTTTCTCCTGCTTCAGACTTCAAGATCTTAAAGATCTCCTTCTTTCTCAAATTCAATGACACAGTAGCTTCGCGAGCTCCATAAATGACAGCAGGAATCATTCCCTCCATTCTTAATCGTCGAGATGCGTTTTTTCCAATAATCTCTCTTTTATTAGCCTTAATTTTAAATCCCATCTCTTCTACCTCCTTAGATAAACAGAGAACTCACAGAGTATCCTTTATTGATCCTTCGAATAGCTTCTCCAAAAAGAGGAGCAACAGAGAGTACTGTGATCTTTTGGGAAGACTTTGCTTTTTTATTCAGAGGAATTGTGTCTGTAACAATTAACTTTTCCAAATTAGATTTTTCAATTTTTTCAACAGCCTGCCCTGATAAAACACCGTGGCTGCATGCTGCAAAAATCCTCAGAGCTCCCTCTTTCCTTAGGGCCTCAGCACCCTCGACAAGCGTCCCTCCCGTATCCACCATATCATCCAGAATAACAACATCACGATTCCTGACTTCACCGATGACATTGTAGACCTTGGCTACATTGGGAGATGGTCTGCGTTTGTCTATAATTGCCAATTCAGCACCCATTTTCTTTGCAAAAAACCTGGCTCTCCCTACGCCTCCGGCATCAGGAGAGACAATGGCCAAATTCTTCAAATCTAAGAGACGAATATGGTCAGCTAATACAGGAGCCGCGCTTAAATTATCAGCCGGAATCGAGAAAAAGCCTTGAATTTGAGGAGAATGGAGGTCCATGGTCAAAATCCTATCAGCTCCCGCCGCTTCCAGTAACTCGGCAATAAGCCGGGCAGAGATAGGAACTCGAGGTCTGTCCTTCCAGTCTTGACGTGCATAGCAGTAATAGGGAATGACCGCAGTGATTCTCTCAGCAGAGGCTCGCTTAAAAGCATCGATCATAAGGAAAAGTTCCATCATGTGAAAGTTCGCTTCATAAGAGCCTGTCTGGAGAGCGAAAACGTCTTCTCCTCGAACATTTTCGTCCACGTAAAAATGAATCTCTCCATCACTAAATTTATCTAAAACACACTTGCCTAAATCGATTTTCAAGAAATCCGTGATCTTCTTCGCCAAATCACCAGTGGAAGAGCCCGCAAACACTTTCATCATATTTTCTTCCGTCACGTCTTCTCCTCCTTAATGCTTGTCTCCAAAAGGAAAAAATCTCCCTTGAACCTTATGCTGGGGCGGGAGGATTCGAACCTCCGAATGGCGGCTCCAAAGGCCGCTGCCTTACCGCTTGGCTACACCCCAGTCCTCAAACTCCTCCAGTATCGCTCCCGAGATAAAGTCTCTACTAGAGTGGACGTATGTTCACTTTTCAGTTTTCTCAAAACTTCCTCCGCCTTCCTTTTCTCTGAAAAAAGGCCAAATACAGCCGAGCCTGTTCCGCTGATTAAGGATAACTCTGCGCCGTTGCTTCGAAAAAGACTCTTAATGGCTTTGAGTTGCGGATAAAAGCGGAAAACCGTCTTTTCTAATCTATTCTCCAGTGAACCAAGTTCTCTGATTTCTAAAAACTTGATAATTTTACTGCCTTTGTTTTGTGAAGTCAAGGATGACTGAAAATGGCCGTAAATATGGACGGTTTGTATTGAAAAAGGGGGCAAAATTAAAAGACAAGGAAGGGAGACAAGGTCGGAGAGAGGAACGATATCATCTCCTCTTCCCAAACCCAGACATAATCCCCCCTCGAAAAAAAAGGGAACATCCGCGCCCAGTTTGCTTCCTAAATCCATTAAAGCTTTTTTCCCCATTCGGAGATCCCAGATTTTATTCAAAACGTAAAGAGTCACAGCGGCATTGCTGCTCCCTCCCCCTAAGCCTTTCCCAGGAGGGATATTCTTGGTGACGCGGATTTCAATCCCCTTGGATACGTGAAATTTCTCTTTGAGAAGGAGGGCTGCCTTGAAAATCAGATTATCTTCCTCCCACGAAATTGCTTTATCTGTCCCCTCCAGAAAGATTCGGTTACGTCGGGCCCCCCGGAACTGCAAGACATCATAAAAATTTATTGTCTGGAAGAGAGTTCGTAATTCATGATAGTCATCTTCTCTCTTTCCCTCCACTTCTAGCCCAAGGTTTATCTTAGCAAAGGATTTAATTCTCATCAGCCAATATCTTTTCAATCTCAGCCCAACTTTTTTGTTTGTACTTTTTTAAAAAAGAAAGGGAAAAAAGGTCCTTCTTCTTTACGGGCCGGTTAAAGTTGATTGAAAGTACCTTCAGGCGACTTCTGCTTAGAGGATGCCAGAAGAAGAGCTGCCTGGCAATAGAAGTTTTTTTGAAAAATTCCCTGATCTCAAATCGAAAATCTCCTCTTTTGCCTG
>DAOUYU010000152.1 GCA_030673995.1 Candidatus Aminicenantota bacterium | reverse complement strand
CCCCTTAATTCCGGCCCCGGCCGCAACCGCAATGATCCGGTTTTTTTCGCAAAGCCTCTCCATTCCCAAATATTTTAAGCTTTACACATATTTTTTCTGCTGGTTTTTAATAGTAATCGGGGGTTTATAAGGAGTGGTTCTTTTTTTCAGGTTTTTTTTGTATTTCCTGGCATCAAAATAGAATGATGGTAAAGTCGATTTCTCTACAAGGTCCCAGGCTTTTGGACTGAAGGAAAGATAGGCAAGACCGGGGGGAATCATGAATGACTTCTGGGAGCCTGCTACCATGATATCCACTTTCCATTCGTCCATAGGGCAGGGCGTAGCACCCAGGCCAGAGATCCCATCGACGATCAGGATAGCATCGGATTGGGCCAGTATTTCTCCATATCCCTGGATATCATACACTGTTCCCGAAGACGTTTCGGAAAGGGTCGCCAGCACGGCTTTTGTTCCAGGATTAGCCTTCAACTCATCCGCAAGCTGTTCTTTGGTGAACGGCTCGCCCCATTCCAGAGTGACCTCCTTAACATCGAGTCCATGGCAACGGCAAATTTGACCCCATCTTTCTCCAAATTTTCCTCCGCTTAGAGAAATAACCTTATCTCCCTGGCAGAAAGTGCTCAAGATTGCAGCTTCCATAGCCCCTGTCCCGGATGATGTCAGAACGAAGACATCCTGTTCGGTCTGAAAAACATATTTCAGGCCCTCTACTGTTTCCATGAAGATGTCAGAGAATTCAGAAGTTCGATGATGGATAATGGGCTCTGCGGCAGCGGAAAGAACAGTCTCAGGTACGGGAGTTGGTCCCGGAGAAAGAAGATAGTATTTTTTTATCATATTATTCCTCCCATATATTATTAAAAGTTATTCATAAAAACTGCCGATACCTTCATATATTTTTGATGATATCCAACAGCTTAAATTAACAGAATTTATATAATCAGTCAATCAGAGTGCTTACATTTTCAATTTCGTTATTGGAAAAAGGTTTTGGTTCGAATTTAGACAAAATAGGGACTTTCCCCATTTTCTCTTATTTTCACCAGGCGAAGGCTGAGTGGCAAGAAAACCGTGAGAAGGCTCTGGCTGAGTGTTTAGAAAACACGCAGGATTTACCCAGCGAGGAAATCCTGCTCGGATACAGGCTTCGCTCTCCTCCCCCTTCGGGAGAGGAACCATGCCCGCTCAGCCTTGCTCACGGTTTTTACAACACTCAGCCTTCGCCTGGAGTACTAGAGACTGTTGCTGGGGAAATCCCGCGTGTTTTCAAGCCACTTAGCCTGAGCCTTTCAATCAGAGTTGAATCAATAATTCCGTCAGCAGAGCTGTCCTTTTGATAAGCGAGGAGAGAATAAGGTGTTCATTTTCAGCGTGAATTCCTTCCCCATCAGGGCCCAGACCATCCAGTGTAGGGATTCCGAGGCTGGAAGCTATAGAAGCATCAGAACCGCCTCCGGTCTTGCCTGTATCGAGCTCCATATTCATGGATGAGGCAATCTCTTTGACCCTTGAGAGAAGATCTGCTGAAGCACTGGTGTGTTCCATGGGAGGAGTGAAACTTTCAACAGTGTATTTAACTCGAGCGCCCTGGACTTCAGCCTTCATCTGCTTCAAGAAATGAATGATCTCCTCTTTCTTGAAAGTGTTCCAGAACCTCATATCGAGTATCGCCCAGGCTTCCTCGGCCACGACATTCGGCTTTTCTCCTCCTCCTATCAGGCCTATGTTAACAGTCGTCTCTTTCGTTTTTATCTTCTGGATATGGCTGAGCTGTGCCATCAGCTCTTCAATAGCATTGATTCCTTTCTCTGGAGTTCCTGCATGAGCGGCTTTGCCTTTCGTCTCTAAACGGATAACAAGACGACCTTTCCTCTGAATTTTTAATGCTCCTCCAGGAAGGGAAGGTTCCAGGCAGAGTGCATAAGCTGATTTTTGGGACAGCTTTCTGATGGTCTCATACGATGCTTTATGGCCTATTTCTTCGGCTGAATTGATAAAGACAGCTATTTTCTTTACTGGGCGGATGTTTAGCTCATTCAGTGCCTTTAGAGAATATATCGCCATAACAAGACTGGCTTTCATATCCAGTACTCCGGGGCCAAAAGCCTTATCTCCAGATATATAAAAGGGCATTTTTTCTATTTTTCCCACTTCCCAGACGGTATCAATATGGGTAAGGAGGAGAATTTGCTCTTCCTCCTTTTTTGGGACAGAGGAAGGTATCTCTGCAAGATAAAGGTCTCCTATATCATCCTGGGGAAATCGAGTTATCTTCGCCCCTGCTTTCTTAAATTCTCTGATGACAAAAGAGGAGCAGGCATTAACAGCTTTTTGATCTCCGGAGGGAGATTCAAGGCTGACAATCTCTTTTAAAAGATTAAACATTTTCCCCTTATTTGATTTAAAATAATAGTAAAAATCCATCACTCCTCCTTCTTGGTAAATATAAATGTATCACATTAGGATACAAAAGAGCAAAGAATAGGCGTGTTTTCAAACCACTTATGAAACTTTTGCTTTATTCACTTCTCCATTATAGACAAAATATTTTAATTTGAAAGTGTTACAAAGAAACAAAGGGAATTGACAAGGAAGAACGAGTTTATTACCTTTTAGGGCATGACTTTCTGGATTGTTACAGGCGGAGCATCTCTCCTCATCATGACTTTTCTTTTCCTTGTGTTTTCCATATACAACCTTTTGGAAAAAGAAAAAAGAGCGTTCTGGCGCAGCAGCATTTTTTTCTTTTGTTCACTCGTCATAATATTAGTTTTTTTTCTCACTGACCTTCCCTTCATAAAATGGCTGGGTGGCGGCATCTTTATCCTTTTAACGCTGGGTCTTTTGATTCTGTTTTTTTCTCCTTTAAAGAAAAGAGAAATAGAAATTGTTGGAGATCAGAGAAGAATCGATGAGAGAGATATCATATTTTCCCGCTTTGAGTACAGAGAGGGAACGGAAATTTTCGACGAATACTATACACGAAAACCTGAATACAAAAAGAGAGATGACGATATAAGAAAATTTCCTGACATTCTTTCTCCTCCTCATATGAATAAAAATCCCGTGCTTTTTTCACTGGCCGCAGCAGAGTTTGACTTTCTGGAACACCAACTTACCCTGGTAGATGGAAGAGAGAGTGGAGAAAAAGTGTGCTTGGCTCCCTCTGAAAATACTCGAATGATAAAGGCTGTTATCAAGTATTTGGGTTCTGATTTATGTGGGGTCTGTCTTCTGAATCAGGCTTATGTCTACTCCCATGTCGGGAGAGGACCGGAAAATTATGGTAAAGATATAGAGCTAAAGCACAAGTATGCCATAGTTTTCGCCCTAGAGATGGACCTGGAGATGGTGGCTTCTGCCCCGGATGCTCCTGTTATTGTCGAGACCGGGAAGAAATATGTCGAAGCAGCAAGGATTTCCATCACGGTTGCCGATTTCATCCGCCGCTTGGGCTACCCATCCAGAGCTCATATCGCCGGCAGTAACTACCAGGCCGTGCTTCCTCCTCTAGGCTGTGAAGCCGGCCTTGGAGAATTGGGAAGGCTGGGAATCCTTATAACCTCTAAATACGGACCACGGACAAGATTAGGCCTCATCACCACCGACTTTCCTTTGGTTGTAGATAAACCAAAAAAACTAGGAATCCAGAATTTTTGTCAGAAATGCCAGAAATGCGCCAGATGTTGTCCTTCCCAGGCCATTCCTCACGGAGAAAAAGTCGAGGAAAATGGAGTTTTGAAATGGGTACTCGATCGTGAGGCATGTTACCGGTTCTGGAGAAAAGCTGGTACGGACTGTGCCGTCTGTATCTCTGTATGTCCCTACAGCAAGGCGGATAATATTTTTCATAAATTGGTCAGGAAAACAACAGAAAAATCTGCCGCCGCTCAATCCTTTTCCGTATGGGCTGATGACTTTTTCTACGGACGCGTTCCATCTCGCCGAAAATCATCCATCGGAAAACTCCGTAACCCCTAACCTGAATTATTCATAAAAATTGACCGAAGGCCGCATCTGATTACCAGACAAAGCCGTAAAGCCCCTTGCTTTAGCAATGGGGATATAAGGCACAAATTTTTCTTTCTTTTTGTATCGCAAGCTGCTATACATTGTGTTGGCCGAAGGACATTCGGTATCAGCCTGTGGAGTGGAGACGTTGGTCGCCACCGGGAAGCAGGAACTCCAAACACGAAAGCCCCTCGGGGTATAAGTTGGAGAATCCCCG
>DAOUYU010000019.1 GCA_030673995.1 Candidatus Aminicenantota bacterium | reverse complement strand
AACCGTATTTCCTCCGATTTTTTCGAACTCTACCTTAGTTACCGTCCCATCCGCTGTAGCCCAAAGAGGACTTCCATAAGCGGCAGCGATATCGATACCGTAGTGGGGAGTCCATTTTCCTGTAAAGGGATCCGCCCTGCTGCCGTAGCCAGAAGTCCTCCAGCCGTTTGTCGGCCAGATAGAAGGGGTATAAACAAGCCTTATGCGCGTATCTTCAAAAAATCTCACTAGCTTGTTTAAATTATCATCGATCCCGTCTGCCCGCTGGCTGACAATTTCTGCCTTAGCTAAACCCATGCTTTGAGAACTGTTTCTTCTTTTATTATCGACACCTACTCCTCCAGGAACATTTTCTGGTTCGAGGCCGGCCATGATATTGAGCTTCCGGGCATAGTTTTCAAAATTTTCGACGTTTGTTTTCAGCCTGTTTACAGTCACTTTGTACTGAGTAATTGTCCTTTTTTGGTTAAGATTCTCTTCATAGAGATCCTTATATTTCTCTCTGGTGCCGCTCATTGAAAAATAGTCAATGAAGAAACAAACAAGAGCTATAAAAAGAACTGTTAAGACCCCTGCTAAAATTTTTAGTCTTTTCCTTGAGAAGGTGATCTTTTTAGGATTTCCTTTATGGTGGGGAACGACGATCAAAGAAAAGAATTTATTAGCCATTTACCTTTTCACTAAAATATCATATTAAAAAAAAAATTAAAGTCAAGAAATTTGTTTATTTTTTTCAGATGAATCCTGCCTTACATTTTTCTCGATCCATCCCACGATCTTCTGCGTAGGGGAACCTGGTAAAAATATTTTGGATATCCCTATCTTTTCCAAAACAGAAATATCTTTATCAGGAATAACTCCTCCTGCAATAACGGCAACATCACCTGCTCCTCTCTCTTTAAGAAGATCCATGATTTTGGGAAAGATCACATTATGGGCACCAGAGAGAATACTCAAACCTAAAACATCAACGTCTTCTTGAATGGCTGCATTGACGATCTCTTCCGGTGTTCGCCTCAAGCCTGTGTAGATCACTTCAAATCCTGCGTCCCTTAAAGACCGACAGATCACCTTGGCTCCACGGTCATGACCATCCAGGCCCGGTTTGGCAATGAGAACTCTGATATTTTTCTCTTCCATGAAACTCTCTTTAAAAAGCTTAAACGCTTTTCAGGCTAGTCGGTCTGTCTGAATCGGCAGCGGGGAACTGTTTTCTCAAGCGCGTCGAAATCCTCCTAACGGACAAAAATCTCTCTTTTTGCAACTTTATACTGGCAGGAGAAACCTTTAAAGTCAATACCTTCCCGAGATGATTCGGGGGGTGATTTTTCATCTCCTCTTTTCACCCGGAAAGAGCATGTTGGATTACCTTCTTCAATCATCACATGTTACAGGATTTTCAAGGATAACAGTCTTATGCTGTCGTAAACCATTGCCTAAGAATCAGCAGGATTTCCTTCAATCTTCTGTAACTTTAAAGACGATGTCGTTTTCCCGAACAGGACTTTCAACTTTAATTCCAACTGGTTCACGGGGTTTGGCGGAGTCCACAGGATTGTTCTCAACCTGCATCGATTCCACTTTCTGGTAGAAATCAGAGGTATGCCCTTTGATATGAATGGTATCACCGACATGAAGTTCACCCTTGGATAATTCCAAAACACCCACATTTATTTTAGAGAAATAATGGGTAATTCTTCCTACCTCTTCCTCCATGGAAGCCTCCTCTCTGAACGCTTATTTAAAAAATTAGCAAAATTGTATGAATTTCGCAAGCTTTTCAAGTACAAAGGACAGAACCACCGTTTACATTCAAGACTTCATTTCTCTATCACTTTGTTTATCATCAGGTTAATATCTTCCTTCAAGGTTTGAAATTCGAGCTTTATACATCAATCTTAGTACTCCAAAGATAGGCCTTTCATTTCATCGAACTGAAGGTACCGGTAAATTTCACTCTCATCGGGAATCACTTTTTCTCTAAAAGATGCAAAATATTCCTCTGGAGCTGGGAGTTTACAAGAAAGAGCTGCAACAGCAGCAAGCTCCGCCGAACCAAGATAAACACGAGCACCGTCTCCCATTCGGTTGTCGAAATTGCGGGTTGAAGTCGAGATAATCGTGGTGCGGGGGCGGACTCTAGCCTGATTTCCCATGCAGAGAGAGCATCCAGGAATTTCTATTCGTGCCCCTGCGCCGGCGAAAATCGAAAAATACCCTTCTTTCATCAATTGAGCTCTATCCATTTTTGTGGGAGGCGTTAGCCAAACACGGGTTTTGAGATATCCGGCGCCCTCGAAAATTTTTCCAGCGGCCCGGAAATGCCCGATATTCGTCATGCACGACCCGATGAAGACCTCATCAATCTTATCACCAGCGACTTCGGACAGAAGCTTTACATCATCAGGATCGTTGGGGCAAGCGACAATCGGCTCTTTGATATCAGCAAGGTCTATTTCTAGAACTGCCTTGTACTCGGCATTTTCATCCCTGCGGAGAAGAACAGGATTTTCCAGCCAACTCTTGCACGCATCTATCCTTCTTTTCAGAGCACCGGCATCCTGATATCTATCCTCAATCATTTTTTCCATCAAAGCGATATTGCTCCTGAGATAGCTGACAACACTCTCTTGACCCAGGGCGATTGTCCCGCCTGCAGCAGAACGCTCAGCAGTGGCATCAGTGAGTTCGAAAGCCTGTTCCACAGTCAGATCGGGCAGACCCTCCATCTCGATAATTCTTCCATTAAAAATATTTTTCTTTTCTTCTTTGGTAACTGTCAATAATCCTTTTTTGATGGCAAAATAAGGGATGGCGTTTACCACATCCCTTAGGGTGATTCCTGGCCTTAGCTTACCTCTGAACTTCACCTGGACTGATTCCGGCATGTCCAGAGGTATGAAACCGAGAGTTCCTGCAAAAGCCACAAGACCCGAACCTGCAGGAAAGCTGAGTCCGATGGGAAAACGTGTGTGAGAGTCGCCTGCGGTTCCCATCGTATCGGGAACTAAGAAGCGATTGAGCCAGGAATGGATAACGCCATCACCTGGTCTGAGGGAAACACCTTTCCTCTCCATGATAAACTCGGCAAGGGATTTATGCATTTTAACATCGGTAAGTTTCGGGTAAGCAGCAGTGTGGCAAAAAGACTGCATAAATAAATCTGATTGGAACTCCAGGCAGGAAAGCTCCTTCAATTCATCTGCCGTCATCGGACCTGTCGTATCCTGGGAGCCAACGGTTGTCATCTTCGGCTCACAAGAAGTACCAGGAAGTGCTCCTTCCATATCACAGGCCCTGCCAACGATCTTTTGGGCTAGAGAATAGCCCTGACCCTCTTTGGGGGAAGGATTCTCAATAGTGGCGAAGAAATCAGCCTCTGGCATGTCGAGAACTGTGCGAGCTTTTGTTGTTAACGAACGGCCGATGATCAGGAATAGACGCCCTCCAGCCCGATACTCATCCTTGATTGTCGCCGGCTGAAAATCAAATGAAGCTATCGTCTCGCCTGTTTTGTTCGTGAGGATCCCAGATTCGGTGTCTAAGATGATGATATCACCGGTCTTCATATTTGTCACATCACAAATAATGGGCAGCCCCCCTGAATCCTCCACTGTATTGAAGAAAATTGGAGCAATCAAACCTCCGAAGACGACTCCCCCTCTCCGTTTGTTCGGAACATAAGGAATATCCATACCGATGTGCCACAACAGAGAATTTGTTGCCGACTTTCTGGAAGAACCAGTACCCACAACATCCCCGACAAAGACAACCTGGCGTTCCTCGTCATGGAAATTCTTGATAGTTTCAATTCCTCCAGGAAATCTCGTCTCCCCCATCGAGAGGGCATGAAGTGGAATATCGGGCCTGCTCCAGGCATGCTTTGCAGGCGATAGGTCGTCTGTATTAATCTCTCCTTCCACTTTAAAGACCTTAAGAGAAACCTTGCCTGGAAGCTCCGGGTTGGAAAGGAACCAATCTCCACTCGCCCAAGAAGTCAAAACTTCTTTTGCATAGCGGTTACTCTTTGACATTTCAACAATTCTGTCAAAGGCATTGTAAACAAGGATGGTATGACTCAACGCTTTAACTGCTTCACCAGCAAGTTCTTCATCCTCCAAAAATGATATCAATGGGTCGACGTTATAGCCTCCAAGCATCGTTCCAAGGAGAAATATTGCTTTCCTTTTAGATACGAGTGGTGAGGAGACGTTACCTCTGGCAAATTTTGCCAGCCATTCCGCTTTAACCTTTGCTGCCGGGTCAACGCCGGGTGCTACCCGGTTCTCTATCATATTTAATAAAATCTCTTCCTTTCCTTCATGTGGATTCTCCAGGAGCTTGCACACCTCCTCTGTTTGTTCCGGATCTAAGGGAAGAGGAGGAATTCCCTTCTTCTTGCGTTCAGCTTCGTTCTTAAAATATGAATCTAACATTGTTCCGACTCCTTTTTTCAATCACTTAGACTGGACAGTAATATATAATAGCAGGGTGAAAAGTTCAAATGACAAGGGTCAAATCAAGATTCAGGCAATACATTAAAAATATGACTGGGAGCCAGGCTATTCCCCAAAACTTTTTCAGTTCACGAAAAAAAATGTGTACTTTTTTCAAGATTTTTCGATATTGTGTTGATTTTCATCATAAAAAATTATAATATTCTTTGTTCGCTTTTATTCAATCATTCAATATAGGGAGAATGGATTATGGACAATACTGTTATCGAGAAAGCCAAAGAACACTTTGGCCAGATTGTCAAAGAACAGCTAAATCGTGTGGAGGAGATGAAAAAGGCTCAAGACTGGATTGATTATTCCGAGCTAAAGCCCATCATTATCGGCATAATCGGTGGAGATGGAATCGGACCTTTTATCGCCGAGGAATCCAAGAGTATTTTAGAATTCATGCTGGAGGAAGAAGCAAAAACTGGAAAGGTTGAAATGAGGAACATAGAAGGGCTGACGATTGAAAATCGATCCAAACACAATAAATCCATCCCCGATGATATTCTTGAAGAGATCAAAAAATGTCACGTTACCCTTAAAGGCCCAACAACAACCCCCAGAAGAGGAGATCCCTGGCCAAACATTGAAAGCTGCAATGTTTCCATGAGGCGTTACCTGGACCTTTTTGCCAATGTCAGGCCCGTAAAGGTTCCCAAAGACGGAATCGACTGGATGTTTTTTCGGGAAAATACAGAAGGCGCCTACATCATGGGCAGCAAAGGCGTTAACGTTACCGATGACCTGGCTATCGATTTTAAAGTTATAACGAATCAGGGGGCTGAAAGGATTATCCGTCTGGCGTTTGATTACGCTAAGAAAAACAATATAAATAAAGTCACCATCGTGACTAAAGCCAATGTGATCAAGACCTCAGATGGGAAATTCCTGGATATAGGTTATAAGATTGCCAAAGAATATCCGGAGGTCGAATGCGATGATTGGTACATTGACATCATGACTGCCAAGCTTGTAGATCCCAAACGCAGAACCCAGTTTAGAGTCATGGTCCTTCCCAACCTTTACGGAGATATCCTCACCGACGAAGCTGCAGAATTCCAGGGGGGCGTGGGGACGGCTGGAAGCGCTAACATCGGAAAACGGTATGCCATGTTTGAGGCAATTCACGGTTCTGCTCCTCGGATGGTTAAGGAAGGGCGAGCAAAGAATGCAGATCCCTCGAGTATGATCCGGGCAGCAGCTATGTTGATCAGTCATATAGGATATCCTGAAAGAGCCAAGAACCTGGAAATGGCTCTGGACATCTGCGGCCAATACGAGAAAAAGCTTGTTATCTCCGGCCGAGATACCGGTGCAACTGGTGCGGAATTTGCCAACTACATCATGGAAACTCTCCAGGATCCAAAATTAAAAGAAAAATGGGAAGGCTACATCAAAGAAGCTTGATTCAGCGCACGGTATCAAGCCAATTATGAATGGCTAGGGAATTATTAAAAGGATAAGATATAATTTAAAATAATCTTAATATCAAACAACTTATCACAAAGGAGGTTTTAAAATGAGAAAAAAAATTACAGTTGTCGGAGCCGGTCATGTTGGAGAAGTCACCGCATTCAAGATTGCTGAAAAAGAATTAGGAGATGTGATTCTACTGGATGTCATCGAAGATATGCCCATCGGAAAGGGGCTGGACATGCGCGAAGGTGGACCTGTTGGGAAATTTGATTCAGCTATAATGGGGACAAATTCCTTTGCAGACACGGCTAATTCCGATATCGTTGTTATCACAGCAGGGAAACCCAGGAAGCCAGGGATGAGCCGTGATGAACTGCTCGATGCGAATGTCAATATTGTCAGACCAGTGACCCAGGAAATCATCAAGCATTCTCCCAATGCCATGCTGCTCATCGTCACTAATCCTCTCGACGCCATGGTCTACACAGCCTTTAAAGTCAGCGGATTCCCAAAAAACAGAGTTTTCGGAATGGCTGGAATTCTGGACACAACTCGCTTCAGAGCTTTCATCTCCATGGAACTCAATGTTTCCGTTGAAAGCATCCAGGCTCTTGTTCTTGGAGGCCACGGGGATACGATGGTTCCTATTGCACGGTACACGACCGTTGCCGGAATTCCTCTCTCTCACTTCCTTCGCCCGGACAGGATCGATGCTATCATCGAAAGAACAAGAAAAGGCGGCGGTGAAATCGTCAAATACCTGAAGACCGGAAGCGCTTACTACGCACCTTCCCTTGCTGTGGCAGAAATGGTAGAATCCATTGTCAAAGACAAGAAAAAAATCCTTCCCTGTGCAGCTTATCTTGAAGGAGAATATGGAATCGAGGGCCTCTACTTTGGCGTCCCCATCAAATTAGGCACCAACGGAGTTGAAGAAATCATAGAGATAGACCTGACTTCGGAAGAAAAAGAAGCCATTAAGAAATCAGAAGCTGCTGTTCGCGATGTGGTCGACCTCCTTAAACTCTGAAGAAGATGGCCGAACACAGGATTGAAACCCCTGTCTCAGATGAAACCATAGAAAAACTGCGAGCTGGAGATAGAGTTTTTATCACCGGTTATCTTTATACAGGGAGAGATTCTGCTCACAAGAAATTGATAGAACTTGTCAAAGAAGGCAAGGACCTTCCTCTCGATATCAAAGGGCAGTTTATTTACTATGTAGGCCCGACTCCTGCTCGTCCCGGAAAGCCTATCGGATCTGCTGGACCCACGACAAGCTACAGAATGGACTCTTTTGCCCCCACGCTTCATTCCATGGGTCTCAAAGGGACAATCGGAAAAGGCTCCCGCAATGAAGAAGTCAAAGAAGCACTGAAGAAATACAAAGCTGCCTATTTCGCCGCAGTCGGCGGGGCCGGCGCTCTCATTTCCAAAAGCATTGAAAGCTCTGAAGTCATCGCCTATCCCGAATTGGGCCCTGAGGCAATAAGAAGAGTCAAGGTCAAAGACTTTCCCTGTATTGTGATCAATGATATGTATGGCGGCGACCTGTACGAAGAAGGCAAAAAGAAATACCAGAAAAAGAAGGATTAAGAAAGATTAATAGAAAACGGAAGATTTCACAGAAAGATTTCAGGAAAATTAAAAAATAGAGAAATAAGATAATATTTAATCCAATTTATCTTGCTGGTCTTTTGCCAAAAATATCCCGGTGTTTGAAGGAAATACCTTCAGCATAAGAACATTAAAAAAATAGGACTCGTCCCGAAGCTGGGTATTTCCTTGCTATTACGAGGAATGAAATGCAGATGTCATTACGAGGGTGAGCCGAAGCCGCGAGCAGAGCGTGGCGGGAAGCGACGCGGCAATCTCATAAAAAAAATTATTACTGCTATGTCACTGCAGAACAGAACCAAAAAACAAAAAACCCAATACTTATAAAAAAGGATAAATACAATGAAAATTCATGAATATCAAGCTAAAAAAATTCTTGACCAGTACGGTGTTCAAATCCCCCGGGGAGAAGTGACAGATAATCCATCCAGAGCTCGAGAAATCGCTGAAAAGGTCGGCCCCAAAGTTGTTCTCAAAGCCCAGGTTCATGCAGGCGGAAGAGGCAAAGGAGGCGGTATCAAACTGGTCGGAAATCCTCAGGAGGCTGAAAAAATTGCCAGGGAAATGATCGGAATGACTCTTGTCACTCCCCAGACCGGACCGGAAGGAAAACTGGTGAGAAGAATTCTTATCGAAGAGGCTCTTGATATTGCTCGAGAACTCTATGTGGGGATCGTCATCGACAGAGCAAAGGAAGCACCTGTTGTGATGGCTTCCCCGGAAGGTGGTGTTGAAATTGAAAAGGTCGCTGCCGAGAGTCCGGAACTTATCTTTAAAGAGTATATTAACCCAGGCACCGGATTCCTCTCCTTTCAAGCCAGAAATATAGCTTTCAAACTGGGGCTTGAGGGAGCGACCTTCAAACAGGGCGTTAAGTTCATCATGAGCCTTTACAAAGCCTTCGAAGCCACGGATGCGTCCTTAGCCGAAATAAATCCCTTGCTCATTACAAAACAGGGGGCAGTCCTCGCCCTGGACGCTAAGATGAATTTTGACGACAATGCCCTCCCCCGTCACTCTGACATTCAGGAAATGAGGGATCTGGATGAAGAAGAACTTCTAGAAGTCGAAGCATCCAAGTATAACTTGAACTACATCAAATTGGATGGAAGCGTAGGCTGCATGGTTAATGGAGCAGGCCTGGCCATGGCCACCATGGATATCATCATGCACTCGGGTAGCATGCCGGCAAACTTCCTCGACGTTGGCGGAGGAGTATCTGAAGAAGCAGTCAAGAATGCCTTTAAGATTCTTGTCTCGGATAAGGACGTTAAGGCAGCTTTGATCAATATCTTCGGAGGCATTGTCCGCTGCGACCTTGTAGCCAATGGCATCGTCAAAGCTGCTAAAGAAATGGGCATCAAGGTTCCCATGGTTGTTCGACTCGAAGGAACAAATGTGGAGCGCGGAAAAAAGATTTTAAAAGAATCAGGACTCTCTTTTTACCATGCCGAGTCGATGAAAGAAGCGGCTGAAAAAGTTGTTCCACTTGCCAAACAGTAAGAAAGGAGTAGATCATGAGTATATTAATCGATGAAAAAACTCGAGTCGTTGTTCAAGGGATAACTGGAGGTGAAGGAACCTTCCACACCGAAAAGATGCAGGAGTATGGAACCGCAGTTGTCGCCGGAGTTACCCCAGGGAAGGGAGGAATAACCCATCTCAACATTCCGGTTTATAACTCTGTGGCCCAAGCGGTTGAAAAAGAAGATGCGAACGCCTCTGCCATTTTTGTTCCTCCCTTTTTTGCAGCAGATGCCATCATGGAAGCTGCAGATACAGGGATTAAAGTCGTTGTCTGCATTACCGAAGGAATCCCGACCTTTGATATGATCAAGGTTAAAACATTCCTCAATGATAAAGACTGTTCTCTTATCGGACCCAACACTCCGGGTATCATATCCCCTGGAAAATGTAAAATCGGGATCATGCCCGGCCATATTCATTCTCCTGGAACGATCGGTATCATTTCCCGCTCCGGCACGTTAACGTACGAAGCTGTTCAACAAGTCTCTCAAATGGGCTATGGTCAATCAACAGCCGTGGGCATAGGCGGAGACCCAATTGTCGGCCTTAAATTTATCGAACTCCTGGAGTTTTTTAAAGAGGACAAAGACACAGAGGCTGTCATCCTGATCGGAGAGATAGGAGGAACAGCAGAGGAAGAAGCGGCTGAATATATCAACAAAGAATTTCCAAAGCCGGTCGTCAGCTTTATCGCCGGACAGACTGCTCCCCCCGGAAGAAGAATGGGCCATGCGGGTGCTATCATCGCCGGAGGAAAAGGCACTGCCAAGGAAAAAATGGAAGCGCTGGAGAAAGCCGGAGTATATGTTGCAATAAGCCCGGCCGAAATCGGCCAAAAAGTTAGAGAAGCATTAAGCTGAAGGAAGAAGCTCATAGCTCATAGCTCATAGTAAGAAAGAAGGGATAAGGATTAAGGATTAAGGATTAAGGATTAAGGAAGAAGCTCATGGCTCATAGTAAGAAAGAAGGGATAAGGATTAAGATAAATGACAAAATTAAAAGTCGATCTCCATACACACACTGCTGAAGATCCTTATGAATACATCAAATACGATGCGCGCCAGCTCATCGACAGAGCGAGTCAAGTAGGAATTGATGCCCTGGCTATCACTAATCATAATACGGTCACCTATAACACGGAGTTAGCTGGATACGCGGAGAAAAAAGGAATCCTGCTCATCCCTGGTATGGAAGCCGTTTTATCCGGTAAGCATGTGCTGATCATCAACCCCGATTTCAAAACAATCTCCCAAGATAGATCATTAAAGGACCTGGAAAAAATAAAAAATGAAAAAAATTTGATCATCGCCCCACATCCTTTTTTTCCAAATTCAAAATCATTGAAATCTAACTTGTTTTCCTACCTTCACTTTTTTGATGCAATCGAATTCTGTCATTTTTATAACCATCTCATAAACTACAACAAGAAGGCAGTCCGTGCAGCCGAGTTATATAAAAAACCCCAAATAGGAACTTCAGACTGCCACAACATCTGGCAGTTTGGGACAACATATAGCCTTGTTGAAGCCGAAAAGAACATTCCCTCTATCATCAAAGCCATTAAAAAGGGGAAAATTGAAATTCACACAACTCCTGTTTCACTGTTCACTATGGGCAGGGTGGCTATAAATTTTTTTCTATTTAAAAGACTTAAAGCACCACGCAGGCTGTGATACCTGTAAACCATTAAATTCAAGGAGGATTAAAATGAAAAACATCTTCAGACTTTATCTTCTCACAGTGTTTATCCTATTCTTTTCTTTCTCTTCACTTCTAATAGGCCAGCAGAAACAACCCCCTCAAAAAAGACAAGAACCTCCGCCTGTCACAGTCCATAAGGTCAAAGGAAATATCTACGAAGCTAAAGGAGGGAGTGGAGCCAACACCGGATTCTTTATTGGAGAAAAAGAAGTCTTTGTTATCGATGCAAAAACAGCTCCAGAATCAGCCAAACAGATGATCGCTGAAATCAGAAAGCTCACGCCCAATCCCATAAAATTTGTTCTCATTACACACAGCGATGGCGACCATGTCGGCGGTCTCGACGGCTTTCCCAAAGATGTAACCGTTGTCTCCCACCATCAAACACGAAAGGACATGGAAGACGCACAAGCATTCAAGGATCCTGCTAAAAGGTTTTATCTTCCCCGCCTGACTTTCTCTGAAAAAATGAAGCTCTATTCCGGAGACAAAGTGATCAAGTTGTACTATTTTGGCCCGGCACACACAAGCGGTGATGTTGTTGTCTATTTCCCGCATGAGAAAGTCGCTTTCCTAGGAGACCTCATATTCCTTGACAGAGATCCCCTGATCCATCGACACAAAAACGGAAACTCCTTCGGGCTGGTTAAAACTTTAAAAAGCATCCTGAAGCTCGACGCAGATACCTTTGTCCACGGTCACGGCGACATTGCCAGCCCAGCCGATATTAAGGGCTTGATAAAATCCCTTGAAGATAAACAGGTAAAGATAAAGGCTCTTATCAAGGAAGGAAAATCTCTGGACGAAATCAAGAAGGTCTTCAACGTGGAGGATCGCCCCGCTCGTCCTGGCAGACGCCGCTGGCTCAGCCTTGTCGAGACTATCTATCTCGAGCTGACTGAGAAAAAATAGCACTCCTCTTTATCTCTTCCAGTTTTTATACGGGATAAGGGGCAATTTCTTAGTGCCGACAAATCTGTAAAAAGGAAAGAAATCGCCTGACTCTGGAACCAGCGAGAGTAGCCTGTCTTCTCAGCTGGAGTTTTAACTGTTTCCGCATGGGAGATGAAAGGGAAGAAAGAAATCAAAAAAATCAATAAAATCAAGGATCTAAAACATTTTTTTCCGAACATTTACACCCTCCGTTTTATTATAAGATTCTTCCCGTAATCGGGAGATGAAATCAAATTTATGTAAAAAGACTGCAAGCCATTTATGAATTCTTAGCTCCCATCTTTCTCCGGGGGTTGGAATTTCAAAAGTACTTCTATTTCTTGGGCATCTCGTAGAAGATAAAATTTCACATCATCGTTCCAGTTGAATCGGGCTAGATAAATTCTAAGCTCATTTATATCGGAAAAGTTTTTTCCATCCACTGAAAGTAAAACATCACCCTTCTTAAAATTTGCACCCGCAGCCACTCCGATCATGGGCTTACGTTCGATAACCAGATTGTCCAGTCTGTCGAATTTTTTAAATCGCAATCCTATATGTGGAAAGGCAGACATCTTTTCCTCTGCTACACCCCAGACATAATCGGCAAGACTCCTGGAAACCTGCACACTCTCTTCCCCTTCAGGGATAACAACACATATCACTGTCTTATAAGGCAGATGACTTTTCTCGTAAACCCGGCGGTTTATCCCCAAATTATATAGGAGATGGCCAGAGCCAGCCAGCACTATAACTTTTTTATCTTCTCTCTTTCGAGATTGAAGAGCATAGAAAGCCATAACCTCGTCCCATGCAGACTGAGCCCGGTAAAGTCCCTCGAATGCCATATCCAGGCCTTTTCCCTTCATCTGTGTAGGGTGTCCGGAGCTTTCAAAAATCGCACGAATAAAGGCCCTGTGTTCTTCATTAGAGAGGTCAGGCTGGGGAATAAGCTTTTTTTCCTCTTCTGAAAGAGCATCCCAACCCTTTTTCCTGATTTCTGTGATAATTTCTCTAGGAACATTCAATGCAGAGAGAGGGACTTTATGGTCCTTGGCAAATTCAAATATTCTCTCATAAAAACCAAAATTGTAATTCCAGTTGACATACCACTGAGATTCCTGAATAAACTCATCCCGGGAAAGAATGGCCATACTCCATTTATTCAAAACGTCCTGGAAGTTGACAGGAAACATTTCTAAGCCAACAAATACATTTCTATCTTGCTCGTACAGGGCCTGAATGATCTTGAACTGCACTTCATGCATGGACAGGCTTGTGTGAGTTTCTCCGACATAAATGAAATCGCTATCCTTCATCTCTTTGATCATTTTTTGAAATGAGATTGACCTTCCCTCTTTTGCTGAATAGACTTTTCCTGAGGAGACATCCATTACCTTATCTTTGAACCTTTTGTTCCCGATTTTGAGAATCAAAGTTTTGTCCTCTTCCTCCTGCCCGAAAAGCATAGAAAAAGTAAAAAGCAAAATTGAGATGGCTGCTATTTTTTTTATTTTCATTCTTTTATCACTTCCTTTAAAAATATTATTATCAGTGTGTTAGAGCATAAAATGAGCAGAATCGATTTGAAATGAATTTTAAAGCTCTATTTCTTCTCTTTATTTATCTTCTTCTTCCGGCTTTATCCGGCCCTCTTTTATTGCCTCATTGATGATTTTCTGCTGGAGTTGGTGCGGAATTTCTTCGTAATGTGAGAATTCCATGATGAAGGATCCTCTGCCTCCGGTAATTGAGGTGAGAGTGGGTTCAAAATCCAGCATCTCAGCCATGGGCACCTGTGCTTTTACGATGCGTAAATTTCCCTTTTGCTCCATTCCTTGAACTTTTCCTCTCCGCCCGTTAAGGTTTCCCATGATATCTCCCATATTTGCTTCAGGCGAATAAACCTCAACATTCATGATCGGTTCGAGCAGTGTAGGCCTTGCCTCCTTCATCCCTTTTTTGAATGCCATCGAGGCTGCAATCTTGAAGGCTATATCAGAAGAGTCGACATCATGATAAGAGCCATCATAGAGTGTGACCTTAAAATCAACGGTCTGATGGCCGGCTACTACACCTTTTTTCCGAGCTTCCTGAATTCCTTTTTCGATCGAAGGGATATAATTTCTCGGAACAGATCCTCCAAATATTTTATCCACAAATTCAAAACCCTTTCCTTTAGGAAGAGGCTCCATCTTTATCTTGACATCCCCATACTGTCCTCGCCCTCCTGTTTGTTTCTTGTATTTACCCTGAACATCTGACCTTCCTTTGATCGTTTCTTTGTAAGGAATTTTGGGAGGCTTGAGCCCTACATCTACACCATATCTTTTCTTTAACCGGTCGATAATAATCTCCACATGGAGTTGTCCGTTGCCGGAGATGATCAATTCATTGGTCTCAGGATCCCTTTCTATTCTAACGGTAGGGTCTTCTTCTGTAATCCGATGAACAGCCTGAGAAATTCTATCCTCATCCGCACGAGTCTTCGGTTCTATAGCAAAGGATATAGAAGGCTCGGGAAATGTGATATCAGGAAATTCAACAGACGCCCCTTTGGCACACAGTGTATCTCCAGTAGAGGTTTCTTTCAATTTAGCGGTAGCTACAAGGTCTCCGGCTTTGGCCTGACCTGCGGGTATCTGTTCCTTTCCCTGGAGAAAGAATAGACCTGCAAGTTTTTCACTCGCACCATTTCTGGAATTAGTAACAGTTGCGTCCGGGTTCACTCTGCCGGAGAATACTCTCATCAAGGAGATCCTTCCTGTATAGGGATCAGAAATCGTTTTGAAAACCAGAGCAGAGAAAGGCTCATCAAGAGACAGCTTAACGATTCCTTCCTTTCCTTCTATTTCTTCTCTTTCCTGAGGGGATGGCAAAAAATTCACGACTCCATCGAGGATGGATTGCGTTCCGATGTTTAAAATAGCCGAGGTGATGAAGATGGGATACAACTGCCGATCGAGAATGCTTTTCCTGAGACCTTTAATAAGCTCTTCAGGAGATAGTTCTCCTTTTTCGAAATATTTTTCCATCAACTGCTCATCGTTTTCAGCAACCATCTCTGTCAGCTCTGCAAACTTTTTGTCGGCTTCATCTTTCAGTTCTGCAGGGATCTCTTCCTCCTTGAATTTTCCACTCTCATTTCGCTCAAAAATATATGCTTTTCTGGTTACCAGATCTACAGCCCCGGCAAAATTTTCTTCTTTTCCTAT